>NZ_JCALDW010000006.1:0-253748 GCF_059813065.1 Mycobacterium sp. NGS24 | reverse complement strand
CGAGGCGGTTGTGGGTGCCGCAGGCCAGGGTGAGGTCGGTGATGTCGGTGCGTCGGGTTTTGGTCCAGGCGGTGACGTGGTGGACTTCGCTGTGGTAGGCGGGGGCGCTACAGCCGGGTTTGGTGCAGCCGCGGTCTTTGGCGTGCAGCATGATGCGTTGGGCGGGGTTGGCCAGGCGTTGGGTGTGGTACAGCGCTAGGGGTTTGGCTCTGTCGAATAGGGCCAGGTAGTGGTGTGCGTGGCTGGCCATGCGGATGACATCGGTGATCGGCAGTACTGTGCCGCCGCTGGTGCGCCCGGTGCCGCTACCAGCTTCGAGGTCTTGCAGGGTGGTGGTGACGATGATGGTGACCGGCAGCCCGCGGTGGGTGCCCAGGTCGCCGGAGGCGAACAACGCGCGCAGGGCGGCCAGCGTCGCGTCGTGCTGACGCTGGGCGGTGCTGCGCCGATCCCCACCGGCGACCTCGGAGTCGGGTTCACCGTCGATGACCGGGGCGTCGTCGGCGGGGTTGGCCATGCCCGGGGCGGCCAGTTTGGCCCACAGTGCCTCGATCGCCGCCCGCAGCTCGGGGGTGATCAGCCCGCTGATCGTGGACATGCCGTCACGCTGCTGGGCACCCAGGGTGATCCCGCGCGATCGGGTGCGTTCCTCATCGGAGAAGTCCCCGTCAGGATGCAGGCAGTTCATGATTTGGCGGGCGTAGCCGGTGAGCTCATCGGGGCGTTGCCAGGTGGCTTTGTCGGCCAGGTCGGCTTCGGCGGCCTCGCGGGTCAACACATCGACCGCCGCGGGCAGATGTTTGAAGAAGTCGCGGATCACCGCGATCTGCCCGTCGCCGATGCGCCCGGCGCGCTGGCCGGCTGCGGTCGCGTTCAGCACCGGCTCCAACGGTTGCCCGGTCAACGCCCGACGCGGACCCAGATCCGCGGCTTCACCGATGCGGCGCCCGGCGCAGGGTTTGGTGATGCCCAACCGGGTGGCCAGCGCCTCACACAACGTGCCCCCCAACTCGGTTTTGTCGGCCTGGGCGGCGAGCTGATTGATCAACGGGTGCTGCGGGACCCGTAACCGGCGCGCCATCTGTTCCAGTCGCTGCAAGGCCCGCAACCGCTCCGGGGTGGTCAACACCTCAAACGACAACCCGCACAACCGATCCAAGCCAGCATCGAGCGCGTCGAAGACCGCCACGATCTCATCCCGCGTACTCGAAAGCATGTTCGAATTCTATGCCTTCGGGCTGACATGATCCCGTGCCGCGGACGGATCTGTGGATAGGCGCTCGACTGTGGATAACTGAGGTCAACGGGCTCGGCGCTGCGAGTCGTTGTGGGGTTTTGAATAGAACTGCCGATCTGCGTCCCCGGACTTGTCGGTCCCCGGCCATACACTCGCGGTGCCTTGAAAATCACACTTACGGAAGGGGGTTCCCTACATGCGTTTCCTGCACACCGCCGACTGGCAGTTGGGCATGACCCGGCACTTCCTTGCCGGCGACGCCCAACCGCGCTACTCGGCGGCGCGCCGCGACGCGGTGGCGGGCCTCGGCGCCCTTGCTGCCGAAGTGGGCGCGGAGTTCGTCGTCGTAGCGGGTGACGTCTTCGAGCACAATCAGCTCGCTCCGCAAGTCATCGGCCAGTCCTTGGAAGCGATGCGCGCCATCGGAATTCCGGTTTTTCTGCTGCCGGGAAACCACGACCCATTGGATGCTTCGTCTGTCTACACCGGCGCATTGTTCACCGCCGAGTGCCCAGACAACGTAGTGGTGCTCGACCGGGCCGGCATTCACCAAGTACGGCCGGGTCTTGAAATCGTGGCGGCGCCGTGGCGGTCGAAAGTACCGACTACCGATCTGGTCGCTGAGGTACTCGGCGGACTGTCCCCGGGCGATGTCACCCGCGTGCTGGTCGCGCACGGCGGTGTGGACGTGCTCGATCCCGACCGCGAAAAGGCGGCTCTCATTCGACTCGCCAACGTCGAGCAAGCAGTGTCCGACGGCATGATTCACTATGTCGCCCTTGGCGATAAGCATTCGCTCACTAAGGTCGGAGACAGCGGTCGAGTCTGGTACTCGGGGTCACCGGAAGTCACCAATTACGACGACGTCGAGTCCGACCCGGGTCATGTGCTGGTCGTTGACATTGATGAAGACGACACGCGACGCCCTGTCAACGTCGAGGCCCGCCGCGTCGGCCGGTGGCGATTCATCACGTTGCACAACCAGGTCGACAACAGCCGTGACATCGCTGATCTGGACATGAATCTGGACCTGATGACCGATAAGGAGCGCACCGTGGTGCGCGTGGCGCTCACCGGTTCGTTGACCGTCACTGACCGCGCGAATCTCGACCTCTGCCTGGACCGATACTCACGTTTGTTCGCGTGGCTGCAACCCTGGGAGCGTCACACTGACCTAGCGGTCGTCCCCGCTGACGGCGAATTTGCCGATCTGGGTATCGGAGGGTTTGCTGCCGCCGCGGTCGACGAACTGGTCGCGACCGCCCGTTCGGGAGACTCGGCGACCGCCGGCGACGCTCAGGCCGCGCTGGCGCTCCTATTGCGCCTGGCTGATCGGGGTGCGGCATGAAGTTGCATCGACTTGTCATGACGAACTATCGCGGTGTCTCGCATCGGGAGATCGAATTTCCTGACCAGGGCGTGGTGATCGTCCACGGCGCCAACGAAATCGGCAAGTCGTCGATGATCGAGGCGTTGGACCTGTTGTTGGATTCCAAGGACCGTTCGACCAAGAAGGACGTCAAACAGGTCAAGCCGACGAACGCGGACGTCGGATCGGAGATAACCGCGGAAATCACCAGTGGCCCTTATCGTTTCGTCTATCGGAAACGATTCCACAAACGGCCCGAGACGGAGCTGACGGTGTTGGCGCCGCGCCGCGAACAACTGACCGGCGATGAAGCGCACGACCGCGTCCGGAAGATGCTTGCCGAGACGGTCGATACCGAGTTGTGGCGTGCCCAAAGAGTTCTGCAAGCGGCATCCACGGCAGCGGTGAAACTGTCGGGATGCGATGCGCTGGCGCGGGCGCTGGATGTTGCTGCCGGTGACAACGCGATGGTGTCCGGCACCGAACCGCTGCTTGTCGAGCGCATCGATGCCGAGTACGCGCGATACTTCACCCCCACCGGCCGGCCGACCGGTGAGTGGGCCGCCGCGATGTCTCGGCTGGCAGCCGCGCGCGACAGCATGGACGAGTGCGTGAAGGCCATGGCTGAGGTCGATGATCGGGTGCGGCGTCACGCCGACCTGACCCGGCAGGTTTCCAGTTTGTCGCAGGAATGCGCTGCCGCTGCCCCCCGTTTGGCTGCAGCGGAGGCTGCTGCCCGACGCGTCGCCGCGCTCACCGAACAGGTGAAGGAAGCCAAGCTGGTCGCCGCTGCCGCGGTGGCCACCAGCGCACGTGCCCGTGACGCTCACAACGGGCGGCTGGCGCTGGTCGCCGAGATAGACAGTCGCACAAAGGCTATCGCCGGCATCGACGCTGAGTCGCAGGAAGCCGCTGCTGAGCAGGCGGCGGCGGCCACCACGGCTGCGGCGCATGAGGCCGCCGCCGAGAATGCAGTTCAGGCACTGGCGGCGGCGCAGCACCGTGCTGAATCCGCGCAGCGCGATCTTGATCGCATCGCCGACCGTGAAGAAGCCGACCGGTTACGCGCGCGGCTTGCCAAGATCGACGACGCCCAGCGCGCCATCGAGGGCATCAGCGACGAGTTGTCGGCAATCCTGCTGACCGAGGAGTTGCTGCGCCGCATTGAAACCGCGGCGGCGGCCGTCGATCGCATCGGCGGGCGGTTGGAGTTGCTCTCGTCGGCGGTGCAGTTCACTGCTCTGTCCGACATCGAGTTCGATGTTGCCGGCCAACGGGTCACGCTGTCGTCGGGTCAGAGTTGGTCGATCACGGCTACCGGTCCCACCGATGTCACCGTCCCGGGCGTGTTGGCGGCGCGTATCACTCCGGGCGCGACCGCACTCGACATTCACGCTGAACATGTTGCAGCACAACAAGAATTAGCCGACGCATTGCGTGTCGTCGGAGTCGCGGACGTGGCAGCGGCACGCTCGCTCGACCTGAGGCGTCGTGAATTGCACAACAACCGCGACCGGTTGACAGCGACACTGACCGGATTGTGTGACGACGAGTCGCCCGAAGGTCTTCGAGCCAGGCTGGCGCAGCTGCAAGCCGGTCAACCGGCAGAACCCGATCTGTTCGAAACAGATGCCGCCACCGCCCGAGCCGAACGCGACGCGGCTGAGACCGCCCGCGCGGCCGCACAGGTCGACTGTGAAGCCCGCCGCAGCGCCGCCGTAGCTGCCACCCGCCGATATGCCGAGACAGTCACCCGGGCAACGGTTCTGCAGAAGGACGCGGCGACGCAACGCGGCGAACTCGAAGCAGTTGTCGCCCGGCTCGCGGGCGAGCGGGCGTCTGCCATTGACGAGGCCGTCGCATCCGAATACGAAGATGCCCGGCACACGGCGCGGGCCGCCGAGCTACGCGTGAGTGAACTCGCTCAGGCGCTGGCCGCCGACGAGCCCGAGACCATCGCCGCCGAACTGGCCGAGGCAGCGGAGGCATCGCGACTATTAGGGGAGTGCCACGCCGACGCCGCTGCCGCGCTGAGAGAGATCAGCGTCGAACTTGCGGTGTTGCGCAGCGAGGGGCGGAAGGGTCGGCTCGACGCCGCGGAGACCGAACTCGTGCATGCCACCAGCCAGCATGCCCGGGTCGGTGACCGTGCCCGAGCTGCGCAATTGCTGCGTTCGGTAATGGCGCGCCATCGCGACAACACCCGCCTGCGTTATGTCGAGCCGTATCGCGAGGAACTGCAACGGCTTGGCCGCCCGGTCTTTGGGCCGACCTTCGAGGTCGACGTCGACAGCGACCTATGCATCGTGAACCGCACTCTGGACGGCATCACTGTGCCTTACGAGTCGCTGTCGGGTGGGGCCAAGGAGCAACTAGGCATTCTGGCGCGCCTGGCCGGCGCCGGCCTGGTCGCCAAAGAGGATTCCGTGCCTGTCGTCGTCGACGACGCGCTGGGATTCACCGACCCGGATCGGCTGGCCAAGATGAGTCAGGTGTTCGACGCGCTGGGAACCCATGGGCAGGTCATCGTGTTGACGTGCAGTCCCACGAGGTACAGCGGTGTCACGGGCGCGCACCGCATCGATCTCAGTGCTTAGTGCTGCGGGCCGGTAGGCATAAACTCAGCACATGGTGGCGACCCGCTGCGCCCGGCTCACGCCGCGCTTGCGATCGCCTGTGCTGATGGTGGCGACCCGCTGCGCCCGGCCCACGCCGCGCTTGCGATCGCCTGTGCTGATGGTGGCGACCCGCTGCGCCCGGCCCACGCCGCGCTTGCGATCGCCACGGGCCGAAAACGGGGGTACGCGATGGACATTCAGCGCGACTACGTAGTGATCGGCACCGGCTCGGCCGGCGCCGTCCTGATCGACAGGCTCAGCGCCGATCCGGGCACCGAGGTGGCGGCGCTGGAAGCCGGCCCCGGCAACACCAACAGGTTCATCGGCATACCGGCGGCCTTCTCCAAGCTGTTCCGGACCGAGGTCGACTGGGACTACCTCACCGAGCCGCAGCCCGAGCTCGACGGACGCCAAATCTATTGGCCCCGAGGCAAAGTGCTCGGCGGTAGTTCGTCGATGAACGCCATGATGTGGGTGCGCGGATTCGGAGCGGATTACGACGAGTGGGCCAGGTTGGCCGACTCGCACTGGTCTGCTGCGGAAATCCTCGAGTACTACCGCCGCATCGAGAATGTCACCGCGGCCTGGCACTTCGTCAGCGGTGACGACAGCGGGGTCACCGGCCCGTTGCACATCTCCCGCCAACGCAGCCCGCGCCCGCTGACCGCAGCCTGGCTGGCCGCGGCCCGTGAATGCGGATACCCGGCCGCACGGCCGAATTCCATTGCACCGGAAGGTTTCTGCGAAACAGTTGTGACGCAGCGCCGCGGCGCCCGGTGCAGCACCGCCGACGCTTACCTGACGCCGGCGATGAGCCGCAAGAATCTCACCCTCATCACCGAAGCCACGGCGACGCGGATCGTCTTCGACGGCACCCGGGCGGTGGGTGTCGAGTTCCAGCGCGGTGACCACACCTCCGTGGTGCACGCCCGTAAGGAGGTGCTGCTTTGCGGCGGTGCCGTCAACAGTCCGCAACTGCTCATGCTGTCCGGCATCGGCGACCGCGACCAACTCGCCGAGCACGGCATCGAAACCGTCCACCACGCCCCGCAGGTCGGCCAGAACCTGATCGACCATCTGGTGGCACCCATGGGTTTCGACGTCAACGACGACACGTTGTTCGCCGCCGAAAAACCCAAGCAGCTGATCAATTACCTGCTGCGGCGGCGCGGCATGCTCACCTCCAACGTCGGCGAGGCCTACGGATTCGTCCGCAGCCGGTCCGACCTCGAGTTGCCCGACCTGGAGCTGATCTTCGCACCGGCGCCCTTCTACGACGAGGCGCTGCAACCCGCGGCCGGGCACGGGGTGGTGTTCGGCCCCATCCTGGTGGCCCCGCAGAGCCGGGGGCAGATCACATTGCGCTCCGCCGACCCGCACGACAAGCCTGTCATCGACCCCCGCTACCTCACCGACCCCGCCGGCGCCGACCGCGCCGCGATGCTGGCGGGGCTACGGATGTGCGCCGAGATCGCCCAGGCGCCGTCGCTGCGCGACGTGCTCGGCGCTGTGGTGCGCCCGCGCAGTTGCACCGAGCTTGACGAAGCCACCTTCGCGCTGGCCCTGAACCAGTGCTCGCACACCCTGTACCACCCGATGGGCACCTGCCGAATGGGCCGCGACGAGTCCAGCGTGGTAGATCCCGAGCTGCGGGTCCGCGGCGTCGAAGGGCTGCGTGTCGCCGACGCATCGGTGATGCCCAGCACGATCCGCGGCCATACGCACGCGCCGTCGGTGCTGATCGGGGAGAAGGCCGCGGACCTCATTCGCGGCTGAGCAGACCGCCCTTGCGACAATGCATCCATGGTCGAGCAGAGCCTGTGGATGCAAAAGGTCGCAGCCGATCCGGGGCATTCACATTGGTATGTCGAACGTTTCCGCTCCCTGGCGCGCGCCGGCGAGGATCTGCACGGCGAAGCGCGCCTGGTGGATGCGATGGCGCCCCGGGCCGCCCACATTCTCGACGCCGGGTGCGGTCCCGGCCGGTTGGGTGGTCACCTGGCCACGCTCGGCCACCACGTCGTCGGTGTCGACGCCGACCCGGTGCTCATCGAAGCGGCTGAGCAAGACCATCCCGGCCCGCGCTGGATCGTCGGCGACCTCGCCGAGCTCGACCTGCCCGCGCAAGGCATCGCCGAGCCGTTCGACGTGATCGTGTCGGCGGGCAACGTGATGGCGTTCCTGGCCCCCAGCACCCGCGCCCAGGTGCTGCGCCGGCTGCGCGCCCACCTGGCCGGCGACGGCCGATTGGTGGTCGGCTTCGGTGCCGGTCGCGGCTATGAGTTCACCGATTTCTTCGACGACGCGGCAGCCGGCGGGTTGGCCTCCGAACTGCTGCTGTCCACGTGGGATCTCCGCCCGTTCCAGGACGGCGACTCCGACTTTCTGGTCGCGGTCCTTCGGCCCAGTCACCCGGCGCCGGTCAGCGCATGAAGCCGATCGCGGTGTAGTCCAGGTCGGCCAACCCGCGAGCGCCGAAGTTGGCCAGATCGCTGCGGGCCGCCATGGTGCCGACGGATTGAATCAGCGGCAGGCTGAAACCTTCTTGCCAGATGAGCCGGTCGACTTCGTTGGCCAGTGCGCGCGCCTTTCCCGGATCGAGTTCGGCCAGCGTCTGCTCGATCACGTCGTCGATCTGCGGACTGCCGATCTTGCCGAAGTTGCTTTCCCCGTGGGAGGCGTAAATCTGGGTCAGCCCGGACAACGGGAACGCATCGCCCTGCCAACCGAACAGGGCGATGTCGAAGTCCCCGACGTTGACGTAGTCGCTGAAGAATCTGCTGCCGGAGCGCGCCTGAAGCTGCAACTTCACGCCGATCTCGGCGAGGCTGTGCTGGGCGACCTGGGTGAAGACCTTGGCGCTCGGTGAGTCGTAGTACAACAACCGGACCACCAGTTGGCGGCCGCCCTTTTCCCGGAACTCGCCGTTGAGCGACCATCCCTGCGCGTCGAGTTCCCGCTTCGCCTGTGCGGGATCGTAAGGGATGCTGTTGTCTTGATAACCCTCTTGCCCTGCCACGAAAATATGGTTGTTCAGAGGTACCGGGGCACCGGTCAACCCGTTCAATGCCACCTTGGCGATGGTCTGCCGATCTATGCCCTTGCATACGGCCAGACGTACGCCGGGATCGTGGAGCATCGAGCCCTTCGAGCCGTTCATGGTGAAGTGGGTCCAGCTCGGTCCGGGCGCGCGCCGGATCGCTATCCCCTTGGTGTGCTCGGCAATGATCAGTTGGTCAAGTGTCCCGACCCCGGTCGCGTCGATCGCATTGTTCTGCAGCGCCGGCAGCGCCGCGGCAGTGTCCAGGACCAAATAGGTGATCGAGTCCAGACGCGGACGCTTGCCCCACCATTTGGGGTTGCGGGTCAAGGTGATTCGCTGCTTGGCCCGGTCCAATGTGGACAGGATGAACGGGCCTGCGGACGCGCCGGGCGCATCGAGCCATCCCGTGTTGAACGCCTCCGGGGTGGCGGTCACACTGGCCGGCAGCAGCATGCCATTGCCGGCGAACATGCCTTTCCACTCGGCGTACGGCTTCGCAAAGGTCATGACCGCCTGGCGATCGTTGACCCCGCGGGTCACCGAGGCGACACGCTCGGCCCCACCGGTCGAGGCGATCTCGAACGCTTTGTCGGCTCCACTGGTGGCGTGAATCTGACTGGCGATGTCCTGCCAGGTGATCGGTGTGCCGTCTGACCACACCGCTTTGGGGTTGATCGTGTAGGTGACCACCTGCGGGTTGGTGCCGGTCAGTTCGACGCTGGTGAAGTAGTCCGTATTGACCGTCGTCGAACCGTCGGCGCCGATCCGGAACGCGCTCGGCAGGGTGGCCTTGAGCATGTTTGCGGTTTCGGCGCTGTTGCCGTCGATGTGCAGCACGTTGAAGTTGGCCGGCAGGTCGCTGAGCCCCAGACGTAGGTTGCCGCCCTCGCGCAGCGTCGCGGGATCCTGCGGGTTGAGTTCGCTGCTCGCTCCGACCGCAACGCCTCTTTCGGCGGTGGTCGAGGCACCGGCCGCACATCCGGACACCAACAGTGCCCCGACCAGCAAAACAGCCGCCATTCTGCGTCCAATCACTGTCCGGCTCCCGGTTGCGGTACCGCGGCGAGCAGACGTCGCGTGTATTCGTGTTGCGGATCGCCGAATACGTCCCGGCTGTCACCCTGCTCGACCACCGCACCGCGATACATCACGACCACCTGGTGCGCAAGATGCTTGATCACCGAAAGGTCGTGGGAGACAAACAAATACGACATTCCAAACTGATCCTGGAGGTCCAGCAGCAGGTTGAGGATTCCAGCCTGGATCGAGACGTCGAGTGCCGAGACCGGTTCGTCGAGGGCAAGGACCTTGGGCCGCAACGCCAATGCCCGCGCGATGCCGATGCGCTGTTTCTGCCCGCCGGAGAATTCAGCCGGATAGCGGCTGGCATCGGCTCGGCGCAGTCCCACCAGATCCAGCAATTCGGCCACTTTGGCGTTGGTGTCGCGCTGGTCGAACCCGTTGGCCTGCAATGGTTCTGCCAGCAAATCGGAGACCGGCAGTCGCGGATCCAGCGATGCCACCGGATCCTGGAAGACCACCTGGATATCGCGTCGCAGCTCCCGTCGCCCGGCGGGACTCAGGGTGGCGACGTCCGAACCGAAGACTTCGATCGAACCGGACTGTGGGGCAACGAGTTCCAGAATCTGGTGCAAGGTGGTGGACTTGCCCGAACCGGATTCGCCGACGATACCCAGTGTCTGACCCTGCGGCAGATCGAAGCTCACACCGTCGACCGCTCGGACCTCGCCGACGGTGCGGCGCAGCAGCACGCCCTTGGTCAGGGGGTAGGTTTTGACCAGGTCACGCACCCGCACCACGACAGTTGAATCGTCGGAAACCCCTGAGCTCCGAGCCGTCTCGACGCCGTAGATGTCGGCGGCGCTACGTCCGACGACCTCGTGGGTGCGAATGCAGGCCGCGCGGTGATCGGGGCCGACTTCGATCAATTCCGGTTCCGCCGCAAGGCATTCGTCGATGGCGAGGGGACAGCGCGGCGCGAACGGGCACCCCGGATCCAGCCCGATCAACGACGGGGGTGCCCCGGGAATCGGGACCAGGCGGGTGCCCTGAGCGGCGTCCAAGCGCGGCACTGAACCCAACAGGCCTATCGTGTACGGCATTTGGCGGTCGCGGTACAGATCGGCCACGGGTGCTGTTTCGGCGACCCGACCCGCGTACATCACCAGTGCCCGGTCGGCGAACTCGGCGACCACGCCGAGGTCATGGGTGATGATCAGCACCCCGGCGCCGGTGACGTCGCGGGCTTTCTTCAGCACGTCGAGGATCTGCGCCTGCACGGTCACATCGAGCGCCGTGGTGGGCTCGTCGCAGATCAGCAGGTCGGGATCGTTGGCGATCGCGATGGCGATGACCACGCGTTGTCGTTCACCGCCGGAGAGCTCGTGCGGGAAGGCGCGGGCACGTTGTTCGGGCTGTGAAATCCCAACCAGGTCAAGTAGTTCCACCGCGCGCACCCGGGCAGCCTTCTTGCCGATGTCCGGGTGGTGCACCCGGATCGCCTCCGCGATCTGGGTACCGACGGTATAGACCGGAGTCAGCGCGGACATCGGGTCCTGGAACACCGTGCCGATCGACTTCCCGCGGAACTGCGACATCGCGGCGTCGTCGAGTCCGAGCAGTTCGGTGCCGTGCAGTCGAACTGATCCACCTACCGTCGCATACTCGGGAAGCAGGCCGATCACCGCCATTGCCGCCGCGGACTTGCCCGAGCCCGATTCGCCGACCATCGCGACCACTTCACCGGGGTCGACGCGATAACTGATGCCTCGCACCGCGGTCACCGGTGCGCCGTCGGTGGGGAAGGAGACTGCCAGGTCGGTCACTTCCAGCAGCGGACTCATGCGGCGCCACGCCGCAAGGTCTTGGCGCCGGGATCGAACGCATCGCGTAGCCCGTCGCCAGTCAGATTGGTGCACAACACAATCAGCACCAGCGCCCCGGCCGGAAACAGGAACACCCACGGGAACGTGGTCGCGGACTGGGTGCCGTCGGCGATCAGCGTGCCCAGCGACACATCCGGAGGCTGAACCCCGAAGCCGAGAAAGCTCAATCCCGTTTCGGCCATGATGGCCGACCCCACGTTGATGGTGGCGTCGATGATCAGAATGGACGCCACATTGGGCAACACATGCCGGGTGATGATGCGACGACTGGATACGCCCATATAGCGTGCGGCCCGGATGAATTCGAGCTCACGCAAGCCCTTGGTCAGACCGCGCACGATGCGGGAGCTGACCATCCAGCCGAACAGCGCCAACAGCACGATCAGCGACGCGATGTTGGCCGAGTTCCTGGTTTTCATCGAGGCGATAGCGATCAGCAGGATGGAGGGCACGACCAGCATCAGATCGACCACCCACATCAGGGCGCGATCTCGCAGGCCGCCGAAATATCCGGCGATCGAGCCGACGGTCGCAGCGATCCCGGTGGAGATCACTGCCACGCAGGCACCGATCAGCATCGACTTCTGCATGCCACGCAAGGTCTGCGCGAGCAGGTCCTGCCCTAACCCGTTGGTGCCCAGCCAGTGTCGCGAATTCGGCGGTTGCATCAGTGCATCGAAATCCAGGTCCTGATACGAATACGGCAGCAACGGGGGCAGCGCGAAGCACCCGACGAACAGCAACACCAAGATCACCAGCGCCGCCACTGCGGATCGGTTACGCAGAAACCGTCGCAGCACCAGGGTGCGACGCGAGGTGAATTCGGCTGCCTCCATCTCGACAGCCGTCACGACACCCGCACCCTAGGGTCCAGCGCAGCGTAGAAAATGTCGGAGAGCAGACCCGCGAGCAACACCACGGTGCCGGAGAACAACGTGATTGCGACCACGATGTTGATGTCCTGGGTAGAGATCCCCCTGAGCACCCATTCGCCCATGCCATGCCAACCGAAGATCTTCTCGACGAAAACCGCCCCGCCGACCAGCCCGGCCACGCTGTACGCGAACAGAGTCGCCATCGGTATCAGCGCCGTGCGCAGGCCGTGCTTGACGAGTGCGCGCCTACGGGTCAGTCCCTTGGCTCGGGCCGTGCGAATGAAGTCCTGGCCCAGGACGTCGAGCATCGCGTTGCGCTGAAAGCGGCTGTACCCCGCGGCTGCCATCAGCGCCAGGGTGAAGGTCGGCAGCACCAGGTGTTTGAGCCGGTCGCCGACCGCGGCCCAGGTCCCGCCCTCAATGCCCGGCGCGGTCTCCCCGGTGTAGTCGAACAGCTGATATCCCAGTGCCCAGTTGACCCGCAGTGCCGCAATGATCAGGAGGTAGGAGATGACGAACGACGGCGTGCTCATGACGAGGAAGGCGAACACCGTGACGACCCGGTCGCTGAGTCGGTACTGACGGATCGCGCCCCACGCCCCCAGTGTCACGCCGAGCAGCGTGCCCACCACCGAACCGATCACCACCAACCGCAGGGTGACGCCGACCCGCCGCCCGAGTTCGGTGCCCACCGGCTGGCCGGTGATCGTCTTCCCGAAATCGCCCTGCACCGCGTGCGAAACCCAGTTCGCATAGCGAATCGGGATGGGCCGGTCCAGGCCCAGATCGTGGGCCTTGGCATCGATGACGGACTGCGGTGGCCGGGGGCTGCGTTGCATCAGGCTCTCCAACGGAGAGAACACCACCGCGGCCAGGCAGTACGTCAGGAAGGACGCCAGCGCCAGTAGCACGATGTAGTTCAGCAACCGACGCAACAGGAACCGCGTCATGCCCGACCACCGTGCCGCATTGGGACAGGGTAGCGAGCAGGACGGGGAAACGCCGGTGGGGCGTTCGATGTTTGCGATCCCGATGATCCGCAGGGGTGTGTTCCCGCGGCTCGATTGTTAGGATCCAGCCCGGCAGCGATCCGCGTAGCAAACTCGAGGAGACGTGCGTGACGGTTACCGACGACTACCTGGCCAACAACGCCAACTATGCAAGCGACTTCAAAGGTCCGCTGCCGCTACCGCCGAGCAAACACGTCGCCGTGTTGGCGTGCATGGATGCGCGGCTGGATGTGTACCGCGTGCTCGGCCTCAAAGAGGGGGAGTCGCACGTCATCCGGAACGCCGGCGGGGTGGCCACCGACGATGCCATCCGGTCGTTGGCGATCAGCCAGCGCCTGCTGGGCACCCGGGAAATCATCCTGATCCACCACACCGACTGCGGGATGCTCACCTTCACCGACGACGAGTTCAAGCGCAGTATCCAGGAGGAAACCGGGGTGAAGCCGCCGTGGGCGGCGGAGGCCTTCGGGGATCTGGCCGAGGATGTGCGGCAATCGCTGCGCCGCATCGAGAACAGTCCGTTCGTCACCAAGCACAACTCGCTGCGCGGGTTCGTCTTCGACGTGGCGACCGGAAAGCTCGAAGAAGTCACCCTGTAGCTGCCGAGTTAACAGCCGCACCGGCCCCTACTTCTTACCGAAATGGCGGCCGGTGCGGCTGTTTGTGCCGGTCGACCCGTTGACACGATGAATTCCGACTGCTTTCATGTCAATTAATACCTTAAATATGGTCAATCCAACCAACTTAACCGGGAAACAACTATGACGACCGATCTGGTTGCCGGGCCCACTGCGGGCCAGTACGAACTGAGCCACCTGCGTTCGCTCGAGGCCGAGGCGATCCACATCATCCGCGAAGTCGCCGCCGAATTCGAGCGTCCCGTGCTGCTGTTCTCCGGAGGCAAAGACTCGATCGTCATGCTGCACCTGGCGCTGAAGGCGTTTCGGCCCGGGCGGTTGCCGTTCCCGGTCATGCACGTCGATACCGGCCACAATTTCGACGAGGTGCTTGCCACCCGTGATGAGCTGGTCGCCGAACACGGGGTGCGCCTGGTAGTGGCCTCGGTCCAGGACGACATCGATGCCGGCCGCGTGGTCGAGACCATCCCGTCCCGGAATCCGCTGCAGACGGTGACGCTGTTGCGCGCCATCCGGGAGAACCGATTCGACGCCGCGTTCGGCGGCGCCCGGCGCGACGAGGAGAAGGCACGCGCCAAGGAACGGGTGTTCAGCTTCCGCGACGAATTCGGCCAGTGGGACCCCAAAGGCCAACGACCTGAGCTGTGGAACCTCTACAACGGCCGCCACCACAAGGGTGAGCACATCCGGGTGTTCCCGTTGTCCAACTGGACCGAGTTCGACATCTGGTCCTACATCGGAGCCGAGCGGATCAAGTTGCCGTCGATCTATTTCGCCCATCGGCGCAAGGTTTTTCAACGCGACGGCATGCTGCTGGCGGTGCATCGGCACCTGCAGCCGCGGGCCGAGGAAAAGGTGTTCGAGGCCTCGGTACGATTTCGCACCGTCGGCGATGTCACCTGTACCGGCTGCGTGGAGTCCGAGGCGCGCACGGTGTCGGAAGTGATCGCCGAAACTGCGGTGTCGCGACTCACCGAGCGCGGCGCGACCCGGGCCGACGACCGGATCTCGGAGGCGGGCATGGAAGACCGCAAACGGCAGGGGTACTTCTGATGGCTGGATCTTCGACATTGCTACGGCTGGCTACCGCCGGTTCTGTCGATGACGGCAAGTCCACCCTGATCGGTCGCCTGCTCTATGACTCCAAGGCCGTCATGGAGGACCAGTGGGCGGCCGTCGAGCAGACCTCCAAGGACCGCGGCCACGAGTACACCGACCTTGCGCTGGTCACTGACGGCCTACGCGCCGAACGCGAGCAGGGCATCACCATCGACGTCGCTTACCGCTATTTCGCTACGCCCAAGCGCAAATTCATCATCGCCGACACCCCGGGGCACATCCAGTACACCCGCAATATGGTGACGGGTGCGTCAACGGCGCACCTGGTGATCGTGCTCGTCGATGCGCGTCACGGTCTGCTGGAGCAGTCCCGCCGGCATGCCTTCCTGGCATCCCTGCTGGGCATTCAGCACATCGTGCTCGCCGTGAACAAGATGGACCTGATCGGTTGGGACCAAGAGAAATTCGAGGCGATCCGCGACGAGTTCCATGCGTTCGCTGCACGCCTGGACGTGCAGGACGTCGCCACCATACCGATGTCGGCGCTGCACGGGGACAACGTGGTGACCAAGTCGGAGAAGACCCCCTGGTACGAGGGACCGGCGCTGCTGTCCCACCTGGAAGAGGTGTTCATCGCCGGCGACCGCAACCTGGTCGACGTGCGGTTCCCGGTGCAGTACGTGATTCGTCCGCACACTCACGAGCATCAGGACCACCGCAGTTACGCGGGCACGGTGGCCAGCGGGGTGATGCGCCCCGGTGACGAAGTGGTGGTGCTGCCCATCGGCAAGACCACCAGGGTCACCGCTATCGACGGACCCAATGGTCCTGTTGCAGAAGCCTTTCCGCCGATGGCTGTCGCGGTGAGCCTGGCCGACGACATCGACATCTCCCGCGGGGACCTGATTGCCCGCACCAACAACCAACCCAGGATCACCCAGCAGTTCGACGCCACCGTGTGTTGGATGGCCGACGGGTCGGCACTCGAACCGGGCCGAGATTACGTCATCAAGCACACCACCCGGACCACGCGCGCCCGGGTCACCGCGCTGGACTACCGGCTCGACGTCAACACGCTGCACCGCGACAAGACGGCAACAGCGTTGAAACTCAACGAACTCGGCCGCGTCACCCTGCGGACCCAGGTGCCGCTGTTGCTCGACGAATACTCCCGCAACGCCAGCACGGGTTCCTTCATCCTGATCGATCCCGATACGAACGGGACCGTAGCGGCCGGCATGGTGTTGCGGGATGTGGCGGCGCAGAAGGCCAGCCCGAACACGGTGCGGCACAAGTCACTGGTCACCGCCGCGGACCGCGCGATCCAGGGCCGCACGGTGTGGCTCACCGGGCTGTCCGGCGCCGGCAAATCTTCGGTGGCGATGCTGGTGGAGCAGAAGCTGCTCGAAAAGGGTGTTCCCGCTTACGTTCTCGACGGCGACAACCTGCGCCACGGACTGAACGCCGATCTGGGTTTCAGCATGGCCGACCGGGCCGAAAACCTGCGTCGCCTGGCGCATGTGGCGACGCTGCTGGCCGATTCCGGCCAGATCGTGCTGGTACCGGCCATCAGTCCGCTGGCCGAACACCGGGAGATGGCGCGAAAGGTACACGTCGACGCGGGATTTGAGTTCTTCGAGGTCTTCTGCGACACCCCGTTGCAGGAATGCGAGCGGCGCGATCCCAAGGGGTTGTACGCCAAGGCCCGGGCCGGGGAGATCACGCACTTCACCGGCATCGACAGTCCGTATCAGCGACCGAAGAATCCCGACCTACGGCTCGACGCCGATCGCAGCCTCGAAGAACAGGCGCAGAGCGTGATCGACCTGCTCGAGCTGCGCGCCTAGAAAGCCCGTCGCCGCGGCGGATGGCACAATCGGCAAGCATGCGGATGTCGGCCAAAGCGGAGTACGCCGTGCGGGCGATGGTCCAACTCGCCACGGTTGCCCCCGGCACCCTGGTCAAGACCGACGATCTGGCCCAGGCCCAGGGCATCCCGTCGCAGTTTCTGGTCGACATCCTCACCAACCTGCGCACCGACCGCCTGGTGCGTAGCCAGCGGGGTCGCGACGGCGGCTACGAACTCGCCCGTCCGGGCACCGAGATCAGCATCGCCGATGTGTTGCGCTGCATCGACGGACCGCTGGCCAGTGTCCGCGACATCGGGCTCGGCGACCTGCCCTACTCCGGCCCGACCGTCGCCCTCACCGATGTGTGGCGCGCGTTGCGGGCCAGCATGCGCTCGGTGCTGGAGGAGACGACGTTGGCCGACGTCGCCGCCGGAGCGCTGCCCGAGCATGTCGCCCAGATGGCCAACGACTATCGCGACCAGGAAAGCCACCGGCACGGCCCGGCGCGTTAGCCGCCCGATCCGTAAGGGCGGGTGAGGATTTCCAGCGAGTGCCCGGCCGGGTCGTTGAAATAGACCCCGCGGCCGCCGTCGCGAGTGTTGATCTCACCGGGTCGTCGCGCGCCGGGATCCGCCCAGTGCGCCAGACCGCGCGAGGTGATCTTGCCGTAGATCGTGTCGAACTCTTCTTCGGAAACCAGGAATGCGTAATGCTGCGGCCGGATGTCATCGTTCTCAGCCACGTCGGCGAAGTCAAGCGATGCACCATGTTCAAGCGTGACGACCATAAATGGTCCAAACGGCGACGGACCGGGTAGGCCGAACAAGTCGGTCAGAAACTCCGCGGACTTCCGCTTGTCGCGGGCGGCGACGATGGTGTGGTTGAAACTGATGGCCATAGCTACTCCTGCCTCGCTGAACCCTATTTCGGCGCGGTGAGTTCCAGCGCGATGTTGTCCGGGTCGCGGAACTCCAGAATGTAGGACGGCCCGATATCCTTAACGGGCTCGTGGGCGATGTCCAGCTCATCCAAATGCTCAGCAGCCGCATCGATTTCGGCTTTACTGCCGACCCGGAACGCCACGTGGTCCAAGCCGGTGCGGTTCTCGTCGAACGGGTCGTCGCCTACCGGCCGCAACCCCAGCAACGCACCGCCCATGTCATAGATGACGCCGCCGAACAGGAACCCCAGTCGGCGCCGGGTCGCCACGTCGGCGTTCTCGGGGAGCTCGATCAGCACTGCCCAGCCGAACACGCTCTCGTAGAACTGCCGGGACCGCTCGATGTCGGTGACGGTGAGCCGGACATGCGCAATCGACGTGCTCGCGAAGGCCATCCACCCCATGCTGCCAGAATCGTGGAGTGCAGATAGGGATGACCATGCCGGTGATGGAACCCGACCTCGACGCGGGCGTGCTCACCCGCTGGGCGCAGGCGATCGACCAGGGGCCGTTCTCCTCGCTGTGCTGGGGCGAGCGCATCGCGTTCGACAACCCGGACAGCCTGACCCTGCTCGGAGCCCTGTCGGCGTGGACCGAGCGGGTGCGGCTGGTGACTACTGTGATCGTGCCGCAGCTGCACGACCCGGTCATGCTGGCCAAGGCGCTGGCAACGGGTGACCTGCTCAGCGGCGGCCGCCTGACGGTCGGGCTCGGGGTCGGCGGCCGGCACGAGGATTACCATGCGGTCGGCGCGGATACCGCGACGCAGACGATGCGCGGCATGGCCGATCGGGTCGCGGTGATGAAGCGGGTGTGGGCCGAGGAGAAGACCACCGACTCCAAGCGTCCGGTCGGGCCGATGCCGGTGCAGGTCGGCGGCCCGCGGCTGCTGGTCGGCACCATCGGGCCCAAGACCATCCGCAGCGCTGCAGCCTGGGCCGACGGGCTGGCCGGGACCACGCTGGACCTCGACGTCGCCCGGCAGAACGAGCTGTTCGACGTCGCGCGCACCTCCTGGGCCGAGGCCGGCAAACCCGCACCGCAGCTGGCGACCTCGTTCTGGTTCGCGTTCGGCGAACCCGATCAGGCCCGCGCGCAGGTGCATAGTCACCTGCGGCGGTACATGAACTGGATTCCCACCGAATTCGTCGACGCTATGGCGCCGACGACCGGCTGGGCGGGAACCGAGGACGAGTTGATCGCGGTACTGCGCAAGTTCGCCGATGTCGGTACCGACGAAGTGCACCTGATCCCTACCAGCTCGGACATCGAGCAACTCCGCCGCGCGGCCGACGTCGCCGCCGCGCTGTGAGTGTCAGCCTGCGGCCGCCTTCAGTGAACGGACCCGGGATCGGGCTCGAGGACCTGTCCCTTGCGCAAGGTCGCCAGCAGCTCCCGGTAGGGGGCCACCAGGTAGACGGTGTCGCCGCCCTGCAATCGGGCGTCGCGACGCGGATGCAACTTCACTCGTCCGCTCGGCCCGGCGATGGCGATGACGCGGGTCTGGGGTGGACAGTTCGCGCCACCCGAATACCGAACGAGCCGAGGCCGACGACGATGACATGGTTGCGCAGGTACCGGACCTTGCGCGGCCCGGCGGAGCTCAGCAGGCGACGGGTGATCATCAGCTCGGCGAGGAAGGCGACCAGCACCGCGGTGGTGATCACTCCGGCGAACATCAGCAGAATGCTGAACAGCCGTAATTAGGTGGGCTGGTTCATGAAGCTGAAGTCCCCGTAGCCAGCGCATCGAGCCAGCGCGGCGATACTGAGCGGGTGCCAGACATAGAGTCCGTCGCGTCCCGCGAGATATACCGCAATCAGTGGATGGTGTTACGCGAAGACGACATCCGCCGGTCCGACGGCAGTCCCGGCATCTACGCTGTCGTGGACAAACCGACGTATGCCCTCGTAATGCCCTATGACGGAACGCGTTTCCGCTTGGTCGAGCAGTACCGGTATCCGGTCGGGGCGCGGCGCTGGGAATTCCCGCAGGGCACCGCTCCGGATCTGGCCGACCTCGAACCGGCCACCCTGGCCGCGCGTGAGTTGCGTGAGGAAACCGGTTTGGCGGCATCTGCTTTCGAGTCCTTGGGTCAGCTCGATGTCGCGCCGGGCATGAGTAGCCAGCGCGGGTGGGTTTTTCTCGCGACCGGGATCTCGGAGGGACTGGCCGATCGCGAGCATGAAGAACAGGACATGCACAGCGCCTGGTTCGCTCGGCAGGACGTCGAGGACATGATCCGTGGGGGAGTGATCGTCGACGCCCAGTCGATCGCCGCCTATGGACTGTTTCTGCTGCGGGGCTGATGAGCCTGTCGACGAAACTTCGTGTCCGTCGCGATACCCGGCTGCGTCCTCCGTACGCCATCATCGGCACGATGCGTGCGGGAACTGTGTGGGCAATGCTTGCCGCCGTGGCGCTGGTGGCCGCCCCGGCGACGTCGGCCGCAACGCCGTCGTGGACGGGCAAGTACTCCCTGGTGCGCTACGCCGCCGAGAAATCCGGCACCAGCGTGGCCGCCGGGCAGGCCGAGCGTACCTTCAGTGCCGACTACGACTTCGCCACGGCCTGTTCGTCTGTTACCTGCGTCGCAACGGCGAACAACGGTCCCACCCCGAACAACCCGACCATCTCAGTGCCCTCGCACTACACCTGGGATGGATCCAGGTGGGTGGAACGCTTCGACTTCCAGTGGGATTGCTATATGGGAGAGGGGGTTTCAAAGGTGTGGGCGCCGGCCACGTCGTGGGCGTACTACACCCCGCAATCCGACGGGTCGCTGCGTGGCGTGTGGCACACCGACATCACCAGCGGTCCGTGCCAGGGCAGCGTGGAGATGCCGGTAGCGGCGTTCCGGGTGAAACCTTGAGCGCCGCAAGCAAATGCGGGGACCCGCAACGGGACCCCGCACTGTAGCTTCGATATCTACGTGGTGGTGGTCTTGACGTACTGCGGGCAGTAGGCCTTCGCGGCGTCCACGGCGAACGTGTTCGCACCTTTGTTGCTCAGGCCGGTTCGTTGCGCAACATTGGCGATGACCTGCTTGGTCGAGGTTCCGGCGTTGAGTTCGTTGCACACGGTGTGTGCTTCGCTGATGGCGCGCGAGGCGCTCGGCGGCTGAATTCCGTCAGCCTCGATCTGGGCGATGAACGCGTCGTCGACTGCGGTGGCGCCGGCGGTGCCTGCGAAGCCGAGTGCAGCCAGCCCGAGCGCGCCGGCGGTCAGGGTGGTGCCGGCAAGGGACGCAGTGAAGCGGCGAGTGAACATGGGTGACTCCGTGCTGGTGGTGGTGGACGCGGGATTGCGTTAACCCCATCCTCAGCACGCGGTCTTGATGGATTCTCAATAGATTCTTGGCAGATCGGAGACCGCCATCTCAGCTGTACGAGCTCGCAATCACCCAGCGGCGTTGGGCCGCAACGGCGGACACGCACCGCCGTAGTCGGACGCCAGTTCGAAGTGCCAGATCTCGTTGGCGTAGATCTGACAGAGGCCGTACGCGGCGCCGTTGCGAATGAGCCAGCTGTCGGCGGCCGCGGGACCGACATCGACGGCTTTGCCGATCACGTGCTTGGAGACCTGGGGCGAAGCAACGTACTGACTGGCGGCGGCGGCGCTGCCGTAGGTGACGACGGCGTCGTCGAACAGGCGCTGCTGAAACGCCGGTGAGCGCCATCCCGACGTCAGGCCAACGGTGACTCCGTCGGTAGCGGCAGCCCGGGTGGCGCGCTCGAGTGCGTTGAGCAGCGCCGGGTCGAGGCGGTTGACCGCGGGGTCGGACAGATCGAAGGGGCTCAGGCGCTGGCCGTCCGGGATCCAGCCGCCGGCGGTGTCCCCGGACACCGGACCGGCCGGGGTCGGCTCGTCGGAGCCACCCGGGGCGGCCGCGGCCGGTGCGCCGACAGCCACACCGGTCAGCGTCAACGCAACAGCAGCTACCAGGGATCGAGTGAGTGACAGCATCGATCCAGTCTGATCGACGCCTGCGGTAACCGCTCAGGCGGCTGCGGCTGTCGACATCAGCGGACGCAGCGAATCGAACAACGGCTGGCGGTTGCGCAGGTAGAAGTGGCCGCCGCGCAGCATCTGCACCGAGAAGTCGGCCTTGGTGCGCGACCGCCACTCCTGCAGGTCGTTTTCCTTGACGATCGGGTCCTCGCTGCCGCCGAAGACGTGGATCGGGCAGGACAGTTCGGGTGCGTCGCCGTCCTGGTCCGCCGTCTTGAGCAGCTTCAGGTCGTGCCGGGTGATAGTCAGGGCCTGCTCGTGCAGGGACGGCCAGCGCGTCAGACCCGAGGGCATCAACCCCATCTCGGCGAGGAATTCAGCGAGCTGCTTGTTGTCGAGCTGGTCCACGACGTGCAGCGGCAGCTGGCGGTTCGGCGGGGCGTAGGCGGACAGGAAGATCGCCCGGGGCTGCTCCCCGCCGGCGGCGGCCCGCACGCAGGCCAACCGGTAGGCGAGCATGGCGCCGAAGCTGTGGCCGAAGAACATGTGCGGCTCGTCGAGCAGCGGGCCGAGTTGCTCGATCACCGCGTCGACGAGGTCGCGCATGGTGGCAAAGCGTTCGCGGTTGGGAATCTCGACGGGAATCACCTCGACAGCGGGCCGCAGCGCCTTGACCCAGGCGTTGAAAACCAGTGCGCCGCCGCCGGCGTGATGAAAGCAGAACAACCGCATGATCTCTGTCGCCTTTCGTATAGGCCCTTTTCCCAGGCCCCCTGTAATGACCACGGTCCCGCAGGGGGCTTGTCGGATCCTTGATGGATTCTTGGCGGATATTCGTTGGTGGGCGGGCGCCGCGCCTGGAGCTGCGCTGCCTGCGCAGGGTGGTGCATCAGACCGGCGGCCGCCTGAGGTCAGGCGAGGTCTTCTTCCGCCTCGTAGTCGGCGTACTGACGGACACCGGTCTGCAATGCCTTCTGCATGAGTTCTGGCTGGTAGGCGAACGGCTCGGTGGAGTCGATGAACTGTTCGACGACCCGCACGAAGCGGTCCGGGTGGTCGTCGTGCGGCATGTGGCCGGACTCCTTGAAGATCTCCAGGCGTGAGCCGGGGATCTGCTGGTGCGCCAGCCGAGCGTGGCTCACCGGGATGATCATGTCGTCCACGCCCCAGATGATCTGCAATGGAAGGTCCTGCATCAGGTACGTGCGGTCCAGCATCGTGACGTACTGGCCGCGGGTGTCGACCACGGCACGCAGCGTGCGGGCGAACGCGGCCACGGCGCCGGGCTTGCTCAAGCCGCGGGCCAGACGCGGCAGACTGGACACGTCGCGGGTGAAACGCGTTGAGCCGACGACGTTTTGGACGGTGCGGCCGACGAGTTCCACTGCGGAGAGCGCACCGGGAAGTTGCAGCATCGAGAGCGCCTCGGCGCCCATCGGCATGGCCGCGAACCGCAGCGCGATGCTGACGTCTTTGGTTACGCCGCCGGCGCTGACCAGCACGACGCGCTCCACGAACTCCGGGTACTGGTAGGTGAACTGCGCCGCGACGCCGCCGCCCAGGGAATGCCCGACGAGGGTGACGCGGTCGATGTCGAGTGCGGTGAGCAGGTCACGCAGGCCGTTGGCGAATGCGGACAGCGAGTAGTCGGCGTTGGGCTTGTCCGATTCGCCGTGGCCCAACATGTCAGGGGCGATGACGGTGAACCGCTGCGCGAGCTGGGCGTGCACCGGGCTCCAGGTCGTGGAGTTGTCGCCGACGCCGTGCAGCAGCACGATGACCGGTCCGGAACCGGCGATCCGGTAGGCGCGACGGTGGCCGTGGATGGTGCGGAACTGCAGCTTCGGCTCGGTGATGTCGCGGACGGGCCGCAGGTGGCGGCGGGTGCGGTTCGACATGGTGTCCCTCCCTGGTGTGCGTCTCCTCCGCCGTAAGCGGGGTATTGCAGAGAAGCGTGCCGGGGGGATCTTGGCGAGTTCTTGGAGATTTCTTGTCAGGACGGTCCGGGGGCCGGCCCTGCTCAGTTGATCCTGGTGAGGGTGAACGAGTCACGCAGGTCATGCAGACCGCACGGCGCCGCAGTTTCCAGGAAGTCCACTTCCCCGGCCAGCGTTGCCGGGTCCCACCACTGGTACACGTGAACGGGATGCTGCGTGCTGCCGAATATGGTTTCGCCAACGATGTAGGGGGGACAGAACGCGCCCTCCGGAACTACGCGTTTCACCGCGTACCGGCCGTTGACCAGCGGTGCATCAAAGCCTTCACCGGGTCCCGTCGACACGTGGGCAACGCACCCCGGTGTGCAGGTGGTCGTGATACTCCACGTCGCTACCACCCCGTCTTCGTCGGTGTAGGCGTAGTGACCATCTGTCATCACCAAATTCTCGGCGCGGGCTGTCGGTGCTGCGGCAAAAAGTCCCAAACCGCACGAGATCGCAAGCACTGCACGTAATGAGTCGATCTTCATCTGTGTCTGCCCTTAGTCATCGTTGACTGCGCTCGCTGAGCGTAAACGCAACGCTATCAACCGATTTGCGGGCGGGAAGTCGTGCGCAGCGGATTCATTGCCGACTCAAACAAAGCTTCATCGATTCGCGGACGGCGAATCTGAGCGTGCGACCGCGCGGATCAGGTTGGCGGTGCGACGCGGCTGGTCGATCATCACCAGGTGTCTGGCCGGAGCGAGCGTAATATGTTCTGCACCAAGGTTTTCGGCGAGCTTGACCTGTTGGGCGCGCCAGCGCCGGGTGTACCAGCCGGTGTGGGCAGTGGCCACCGTGCAACGCACGTCCGTCAGCGGGTGACTGGCGCGTAGGCCGCACAGCGCCTCCGCGATCTCGTGGTAGGCGGCATATTCGCTGAGCAGCGCGATCTCAACGTCGTTTGTCGATGTGGCGCGGCATATTTCGGACATCATCGGGGCATCGAGTCCGTCAGGACGACGGCGCTGCACCAGCATCAGGCCGGCACGGGCCAGCGGAACCCGCAGGTGTAGCTTGGCGAGCGTCGCGACGGCCCCATCGACGACGGCAAGCTTGGTCCGCAGCGGTAACGTCAGCCGCCGACGGTGAGCGATGCTGGAATCGAGCAGTAGCAGCGCTCGGGTGCGCTCCGGATACAGGCGCGCAAACGCTTCGGCGTAGAAGCCGCCGATCGAGTGCCCCACCACCACAACCGGATCCGATCGCCCCACCACCTCGAGCGCAGCCCCGATCCGGTCGGCCTCTGATCGGAGCATCTGACGGGCATCGGGCGCCGGTATGGTTTCCGCCGGTATGCCCGGCCGGTCGAACCGCACGACGGTGTGGTCCTCGGCCAGGTTCGTGACCGTGTCACGCCAATGCAGCGCCCGGCCCCCCAGGCCGCTGCACAACACCACGACCGGGCCGGTGTTGCCATCCACGCGTACCCGAAGCTGACGGCCGCCGACCTCGACGACGTGGTCGGTCACGGGCCGGATCCGACGCTGCAGCTGCCGGCGGGCTGCGGTGGCGTACTCCATCCGGCCGGGGTGAGGCCCACCAGGACATCATGCCGTGTCCGCCGGTCGGCGCCGATGATCGTTATCCGATACGGGTGAGGGTGAACGTGTCGTGCAGGTCGGGAAGGTTGCACGGAGCCCCGCTCTCCAGGAAATGCGCCTCTCCGGACATCGTGCGCGGGTCCCACCATTGATGAACGGTGACCGGATGCGTTCCGCCGTCCCAGAGGGAGCCGTTGTCTCCCAGGTAGTAGGAGGGGCATGTCACGCCGTCCGGAATCATCCGAGTCACTGTGTGCCGGCCGTTGACCAGCGGAGCGTTGAAGCCATGGCCCGGCTCTGTTGTCACGTGAGCGACGCACTGCGGGGTGCACGTGGTCCTGATCGACCAGGTGCCGACGTCACCGTCTTCATCCAGGTAGCGGTAGGTGCCATCCATCGCGGGTCCTTCGGCCAGGGCGAGCGGTGTTCCGGTGCTACAGCAAGCGGCGAATGTTAACGCAAGTGCGGCAAGCCGCAAGTCGAGCCTCAAGTCGCCACCTACCTACCTGGAATTAATTGCCATCGGACAATATCGCCGAAGTGTATCAGCAAAAACGCTGACCAAGGCACCTGTTCGGGAATCTTCAGGGAAAAATGTCGGGCGGTCGCCACGGCGTGACTCCCGGCCGTGCCGATTTCAACTCATCCAGCGCGAAAATGGCCGGCGCGTGCGGTTGTGTGCAGTTACTCTGCGCGTTCGGGTCGGCTGCGAGCCGTGCGCAGAGCGACGTAGATCAACCAGCCGGCGAAAGCCGTCAGCTCGGCGCGCTGGGCAATGCCGATGACGCCTACGTGGTCGGCGTTGTCCAGGAGCATCGCCAGACCCGTCAGAAGTGCTGTCCCGGTGAGCGCCCCCAGCATGAACAGTCCCAAGCGACGGACCTTCGGCGCAGCACCCTCGCGCACGTCGGCGATGGCGAAGGCCAGAAGCGAGCCAATCGCCGCGGCGAGCACCACGCCACTACTCAGCCAATGCAGTTGGTGGCCGATGGGCACCGTTCCTGAGGCTTCGCGAGCGGCGCAGGTGGGGTTGGAACTCGGGGCGCACACCAGCGTCCAGATGGTGTTATCCAGCACCGTGGCCGCGGAGAAAACCACCACCGCCAACCACCCCTTAATGCTCCAGCGGCTGCCGGGCCGGCTCAGCAGGGCAGCGGTGGCTGCCACGACGAGTGCGGCTGCGGCGCACAGATCGCCGGCCCGGAACCATTCGCCGTAGGGCTGGTCGGCGGCCGCCAGTTCACTGATGTAGAGATCGGGGTCGGGCAGCGTGCGGGTGAAAACAGTCTCCAGCACCCAGTTGGAGTAGAGCATGGCTCCGGCGACGGCCCCGGCCGCCGCAACCCACCGCAGCACCGCGCGCCGCGAAGGGCGCTGTCCCGCGACGTCGTCGTCGCGTTGCCGCAAGGCCATATCGCCATCATGCCGTGCTGATAGGTTCGCCCGCTGCAACTATGCCGCGAATGGTGCATCCGGTGAGGTGTCACAGAGGCCGACGCCGGCCGGCGTGCTCGCTGATGCAAGCGCCCGCGATGGTCAGCCGGTGAAGGTGACGACATTCCCCGGGAACAACTGGTTGCCCGGTTGCGGCGGCCGCGGACCGCAGGATCGGTCCCGACTCGCCCAGCAGTTCACCGAGCTTGTCCACACATCGTTGCCGCCCGCGTCGAACGCGATGTCCATGGTCGCTGTGCCGGCCGGGCTGTCAACGCCGTTGGTGTCGTAGTGGAAGTTGGCCACGATCGTGGTGCGGCCCTTGCTCCGCTTGTCCGACCGGCTGCCCTCCATCTGGAGCAGGGTGAAGTGGAACTTCTGTCCGGGCTTGGCGTGATCGTTGTGATTGGGGCCTGACGCCGGGTATTTCGCTGTACTGCTGTAGTCCCAGAACACGAGTTCGACGTTGGTGTTGTTCACGATGTCGAACGGGCTGGTGTTGGCGGGGTCGGCGCCGGCAGTTCCGGAACCGCCGGTGGTGAACGTGAGGCCGAGGACAGTGGCCAGAACGCCCAACTGCAACACGTGAGTCGCGGCCGATGTCTTCATCGTGGTCCTCCTGGCGAGGCTTTCACCGACAAGCGTCGCATTGCGCCTTCGGGTCACGCTACCAGCAGCCTGCCCGAACCCCTCAAGTCCTGCTCGCTTGCCGATCAGGTGGACGGCGTCGATCTCTGGCCGGCGAGATGGGCGCTCCGCAAGGTCGCGAATGACATTGCGGGACAGTGGTATTGAGTACCCAATCTGACGAGAGCGCGGCCTGTCGTACCCGCTGACCGCAGCGCAGTGTTACCGGATTCTGGTGAGGGTAAAGCGGTCATGGTGGTCGGCAAGCCCGCACGGACCGGAGTGGTCGTAGAAGTCCACCTCACCGACCAGTGTTTGCGGATCCCACCATTGGGTGACGGTGATCGGATGCGTGCTGGCGGGGATCCATCGACCGTAGTCCCCGGCGGTGAATCCCGGACAGGTCACGGCGTCGGCGATGGTGCGGGTGCTGGTGTAGCGGCCGTCGATCAGTGCGGCATCGAACTCTCGTCCGGTTGCCGTTGTCACGTGGGCGACGCAATCTGGCGCGCAGTTGGTCGTGATGGTCCACCTGCCGGTGTCGCCGTCTTCGTCGTGATAGAGAAATGTCCCGTTCGTGGTCGGGTCCTCCGCCCAGGCCGGTGTAGCCGCACAGATTCCGAGGCCAGAGAAAATAACGATCGCCGCGCTGACTGCTGTGATTTTCATGGTGTGCCTTAGCTCGCGGGTCCCCCCGGACACCAAGAACACTAGAACCGAAAACATCGCTGCCATAGTGTGTTTCGGCAACTCATACCGGACTCCTAGGCAACGCGGCCGACCCTGGCTGCTGCGCGACAGGGTAGCGGTGTCAGGTGTGTCGGCAGTGTTGCACGACGCCCGGATAGATCGCGGATAGGCGATGGTTGGTGCTTCGCACGGGGGTCCGACTCGGGCATAGTTGGCGGCGTCGAATCGGGAGAATGCGATGAGAGCTTGGCAACTAGTCGCCGCCAACGAGCCCCTGCAGTTGGTGGACTGCGACGACCCGGTACCGGGACCCGGGCAGGTCGTCGTCGAGGTCCGTGCCGCGGGCCTCTGTCATAGCGATGTGGGATTTCTGGACGGAACGTTGACCCCGCTGTTGCCCAGGTTGCCGATCATTTTGGGCCATGAGGTGGCCGGAGTGGTGGGGGCGGTGGGTCCCGGTGTCGCGGACTTTCATGTCGGGGACCGCGTAGTGGTCGAGTTGGGCAAGGCCGGCGCGCCGGGTTGGTCAAGCGACGGGGGCTTCGCCGACAAATGCCTCACCTCGGCGGAGGCGTTGATCAGACTGCCCGACCGGATCGAGTTCACCCAGGCGGCTACCGCCACCGATGCGGGCCAGACCGCGTACGGCGCGGTGCTGGGTGTCGGCGCGGTGCGCGCCGGTGAGAAGGTCGGCATCGTCGGGTTGGGCGGGCTGGGTCTGACCGGTGCGCGGATCGCCGTGTTGGCCGGAGCGCAGGTGTATGCGGCCGAACCCAAACGCGAGGTGTGGGAACTCGCCAAACGGCAGGGCGTCCTCGATGTCGCTGAGGACGTCCGCGAATTGGCCTCTCTGCAACTCGACGCGATCGTGGATTTCGCCGGATTCGGGACCACCACGGCCGGCGCAATCGGCGCGGTTCGGGTGCAGGGGCGCGTGATCCAAGTGGGTCTCGGACGGAACGAAGCAACGATTCCGACCTCGGAACTGGTGATCAAAGAGGTGACCCTGCGGGGAGCACGAGGTGGTCATACCGGGGCTCTCGAAGCGGTTCTCGCGCACATGGCCGCCGGGGAGCTTGAAATCCACACCGAAACGATCACCTTCGACGACATCCCCGAGGCCATCGAGCGACTCAGACTCGGCAACGTGGTCGGTCGAGTGGTTGCCGAGATGCCCTGACCGCTCGGGCGGTGTTCGGGTCGGCCACCCGGGCGCCCGGTGGTACCACAGCTGGGCTGGCTGGGATGCCGGTGTCGTCCGAAATATGCTGAAAGGCAATCGATTTCGCTTGACCAGTGGTTTTCCGTGCTTGATGGAACTCAAGTAGTCGTTGCTCTGGCACAAGCTGGCGCGGCCTTAGACCCGCAGCGACCTAGCCAACAGCCCGAACCAAGCGAACGGATTGAACAGTGAGCAGAGGAACAGGGCTACCTGTCGGCGTGGGTTATGACCTGCCGCCAATCGGAACCGCTGAAATCATTGCCGACGACGATGATTCATCAGAATTCGGCATAGGCGAACGTTGTACAAATTTCACGACCAAGACACCGCAGTGTGGGCGGATCATCAGCGTGCTCGGAGCTAGGGTCGCTTTGGTGCGCTCTTGCGTTGTCGTACGGTGAGGTCCAAATCGGGTAATTGCTTGCGTGGGTAGCGCGCCATAGCTTCAGCAGACTGCCTGCCCTCTAGCTGGCGTTCTATTTCTTCACGCGCTGAGAGCACTGTTTCAAACTGCACGTTTGGGGTGCTCGCTCACCACGGCGTGTATTGCGTGCCACGTCTCGCAACTGAGACCAATGCAAGACACTTCGTGACGTTCTCCAAAGAAAATGGCGCGGCGCAAGTAGTAGTCAAACGTTGCGCGGCGCTCCGCTTCGGTGATCGGTCCCACGTATCCATTTTATCCGTTTGACCTGCAAAAATCGGCGTCCAGCCATGTTCACGGTGTGAACTTGCTGTGTGGCCTGTAGCCGTTCTACCTGCGGTTTTGAATCGGTCGGCAGCGAAACCGGCGCGTTGGTTCGGCAGGTTATCGGCTGTTGGCAGCCAAATAGGCCATTGGTAGCCGATTGGCGCGGCGTGGTCGTCGTGATCTACCGGTGCGGCGGTCACCGACTGCCAGCGTGGCGCACAGGGCCAGCACGGGGCGTCTACGCTTGTCGGGCCATGCGCGGCGGGGCGTCGCCGGGTGCGGGTGTGGTGAGTGCAGGCCTCCAAACGGATCGCTGAGACGCGCCAGGCGGTCGAACAGTTCTGGCTAATCCAATCCGACGAGTTGGTCTGCGACCATTCAAACCATGTGGGGGATACACCCGTCTGACTGGTCGCGCTGGTTTGGTGCCTTGGACTGGTCGCACCTAGACAACGTGCTCAGTTCCATCGTCGCGGTAACGGTGCTCACCGGCATCGGATGGGCAGGCATTAGGTTCGGTTGGAATCCGCTAGCCGCGTGGTTGGGCCGTCGTCGCGCTCAGTCCAAGCTGTTGGACCAATTATCCTGCGGTAGTTCGGTCGCCTACATCGAATCGTTATTGGGCCCTGCACAGTTCATCACATATGAAGACGAACGCGAACAGCGGACCTATCACCTTCGCGGCGCATGGGTAATGATCGAAATAGCAGACGCGAGAATCATTGCCTTTTCGATCACGATTACCAACCGTCGAATGTATTACAATACCAGGCGTCTTACACGCGGGTTTATAAATACGAACCTTGGCAGGGATACGTTCAACGAGCACGATGAACACTGCGACGGCGAACAGTATTGGATGGCCGCATATCGGGGGGGATACGCTCGCACGTATTACATCGGACGGTTTGGCGCGTACCTGCGATTCATTTTGTCGCACAACATGTCTGGAACGGGTGACCTTAGTTCTTCTGAATCTCTCCCAAACAACGGAATCAATTCCGGGGCATTCTCTGAGACATACCCGTTCACTCTGACAGTCCCTGCAACAGGCATCACGGTCAACACGTTAACCGTGATTCATCCGGACGCGCCAAGCCGTGACTTCTTAACCCGAATCATTCACGGGCCAGACGAATCACACATGATGATGGCAACGGCAATCAAACCGCCTGATGACCGTACGTTGCGCACTCGTCTAACCTATCGGCGGTACCAACTGAAACAGGCGGCTAAGAAAAAGCTCCGGCGTCAGACGTCATAATCGACGTGGATTTTCCCGTCGGCTTCAGTGACTTTCAAATATTCGAAAGACTCATCGCATGAAATTAGACCGCGCTGAACCATTTCGTAGACCAGCATCTTTCTGCCACCGAGCTGTTCACCCGTCATATATACGTCGTACGGTACCTTCAGCATGAATATGTAGGGCATTGCGGACACGAACGACGTAGCGCCGAATTCGTCGGTACCGCCCTGCTGGAATCCTGTTGCTATTACACCGCAGATTGAATCGTTTGGATCTAATACGGGTCCACCGCTCATACCGGCGTCGAATCGGGCAGACGTTTCAAAGCACGGCGCTGGTAGCTTGCCCGTGAAATTTCCATCCAAGTCCACGAACGTATCCCTACCGTTCGGGTACAGCTGCAAGACTTCACCGCTAGATGCGTGAATGTTGTTGTCGGCGTGGATCACATTCTTGCCGTCGACTCGAACGCTGAAATTTGGATAGCCAAGCCCAAGGACTGGCACGGTTTCGATTGGTAGCCGTGCAGTCAGTTGGATTGTCGGAAATTCTAGGTTTGGCCTACTTGCTCCCAGCAGCGCCAAATCACTGCCGCTGGCCGGATGCTGAACCATGAACCGTACCGGTATTACACCGCCCAGCAATTCGGGAACGTCTTGCCCAACACCTGAACCTACCCAAAGAATCGCGATATACGAATCCCCATATCGCTTTTGAAGGTCAAACGCACCGCCGCGACCTTCCAATACGTGACGTGCCGTGACCCACAAACCACGTGATCCGATGCAAAACGCCGTGCCGACAGGGACGATCCTCTCTGGCTCTCTCGTAATGACCACAATTGGCACGATGGTTGAATTGAACGTGGAAAGCTCAAGTTCCCTGAATTCTGGAATGCCGATTCTGATTGTCTCGCCATCCGGCAGTTCCGTGCCCACCCTGATGCCTCTCTCTGCGTTCGCAGCCAGATTGTAGGTAGTAGGACCGACAAACCCCGGCACGTGCTCAGATGCGCGTCGCGGGGTGCCGTGGGGGTGTGTGCGGTGCGGCATCGGCTAACGACTGGCTCAGGGCGTAACGCACAACTTGACTCTAGTCGGATCGTAGTCTGCTGCTAGCTTGACGCCACCTGATCTAGGTAAGCCTCAATATCGTTGGCATCAAGTTTGATGAGACGACCGACTTTATAGCCCTTGAATTTTCCGTCTGCAATGAATTGGCGAACGGTGTTGGGCGAGACGTTGAGTCGTTCGGCGGCGTTGGTCGTTGAAATGAGTTGGCGGTTGGACACTTTGGACCCCTGAAACATGGCGGTTTGAATAGCCAACGCTCTAAGGGCAGGTCTATGAAGACCGCTAGCATTTTCGCGTGATTTGAATTACCTCGTACTAAATTCGGCGCTCACGGGTGGCGCATTTATGGCGGGCTAGGCCACATTGCGAGAATAGCAGACTGAGCGAAAGTGTGTGAAATTCGCGACGCGCGCGACGGCGGGTGACAGCAAATGAATCTGACTAGGGCAAACCCCAACCGGATAGGTAGCGGATAGGTAGGCTGCTTTGGATGGCCGCTGTAGCAACCTTGAAAAACGCTGTCTAGCAGGCATTTCGTCTCTGCTAGTTACAGTGCCCCCGGCAGGATTCGAACCTGCGGCCTTCTGCTCCGGAGGCAGACGCTCTATCCCCTGAGCTACGGGGGCGCATAACACCATGTGCGCCATAGGGCATAAACAAGCCCCGCCAGACTAGCGCATCCCGGTGACCGCCCGACCACCGGTAATGGATTCGAGGCGAACGCGCCCGAGCCAATAGGATGGACGCTCGTGACCCCCGCCGACCTCGCTGAGCTGCTCAGAATCACCGCCACCGCGGTGCTGGCCGAGCATGATCTCGACGTGTCGGTGTTGCCGCAGACGGTCACCGTAGAACGACCGCGTAACCCAGAGCACGGCGACTACGCTTCCAACCTGGCGCTGCAGCTGGGCAAGAAAGTCGGCGCCAATCCGCGTGAGCTGGCCGGATGGCTTGCGGACGCACTGGTCCGGGCCGACGGCATCGCCGCCGCCGAGGTGGCCGGTCCCGGCTTCATCAACATGCGCCTGGAGACTTCTGCGCAGGCCAAGATCATCAACGACGTGATCGACGCCGGGGCCGGGTTCGGGCATTCCGACGTGCTCACCGGGCAGAAGATCAACCTGGAGTTCGTCTCGGCCAACCCCACCGGCCCCATCCACATCGGTGGCACCCGCTGGGCAGCCGTCGGTGATGCGTTGGGTCGGTTGCTCGCCACCCAGGGCGCCGAGGTGGTCCGCGAGTACTACTTCAACGACCACGGCGCGCAGATCGACCGCTTCGCCGACTCCCTGGTGGCCGCCGCCACCGGGCAGCCCACTCCCGCGGACGGCTACGCGGGCACCTACATCGTCGATATCGCCGCCCAGGTGCTGCAGAAACAACCGGATGCCCTCAGCCTGCCCGAGGCGCAGCGGCGCGAGACGTTCCGCGAGATCGGGGTGGACCTGATGTTCGCCCACATCAAAGAGTCGCTGCACGTATTCGGCACCGACTTCGACGTCTACACCCATGAAGACTCGATGCACACCAGCGGCCGCGTCGACGAGGCCGTCGAGAAACTGCGCGACACCGGCAGCATCTACGAGAAGGACGGCGCAACGTGGTTGCGCAGCAGTGCCTTTGGCGACGATAAAGACCGCGTTGTGATCAAGAGTGACGGCAAGCCCGCCTACGTGGCCGGTGACCTGGCCTATTACCTGGACAAGCGGGAGCGTGGCTTCGACCTGTGCATCTACATGCTCGGTGCCGACCACCACGGTTACATCGCCCGGCTCAAGGCCGCCGCCGCGGCGTTCGGTGAGGACCCGGCCACCGTCGAGGTGCTGATCGGGCAGATGGTCAACCTGGTTCGCGACGGCCAGCCGGTGAAGATGAGCAAGCGGGCGGGCACCGTGATCACCTTGGACGACCTGGTCGAGGCCCTGGGGGTCGACGCCGCGCGTTACAGTCTGATCCGTTCGTCGGTGGACACTCCCATCGACATCGACCTGGCATTGTGGTCGTCGGCGTCCAACGAAAACCCGGTCTATTACGTGCAATACGCGCACGCTCGGCTTTCGGCGCTGGCGCGGAATGCCGCCGAGCTCGGCCTGATCGCCGACACCGGGCATCTCGAGCTGCTCAGCCACGACAAAGAGGGCACCCTGCTGCGCACCATCGGCGAATTCCCGCGGGTGCTGAAAACTGCAGCCTCCCTGCGGGAACCGCACCGTGTGTGCCGCTACCTCGAAGACCTCGCCGGTGACTACCACCGCTTCTACGACGCCTGCCGGATCCTGCCGCAGGGTGACGAACAACCAACCGACCTGAACACGGCCCGGCTCGCGCTGTGCCAGGCCGCTCGCCAGGTCATCGCCAACGGATTGGCCATCCTCGGAGTCAGCGCCCCGGAGAGAATGTGAACGTTCATCCCGCCGGACCCCGGCACGCCGAGGACGCCCGGCAAGCCGGCAGCCCGCCCCGTCCGCAGTCTGCCGAAGAACTATTGCGGTTGGCGCCGAACGTGTGGCCGCGCAGTACCTCTCGTGATGAGAGCGGGGTGGCCGCGATAGCCGGGGTGACGGTCACCGACCTGGCTGAGCAGTACGGCACGCCGCTGTTCGTCGTCGACGAGGACGACTTCCGATCGCGCTGCCGCGAGACCGCCGCGGCCTTCGGCGGCGGAGCCAACGTGCACTACGCCGCCAAAGCGTTCCTGTGCAGCGAGATCGCCCGCTGGATCGGCGAAGAGGGCCTGTGTCTGGACGTGTGCACGGGCGGAGAACTGGCCGTGGCCCTGCACGCCAACTTCCCGCCCGAGCGAATCACGTTGCACGGCAACAACAAATCGGTGGCCGAACTGACTACCGCGGTGAAATCCGGTGTCGGCCACATCGTGTTGGATTCGATGACCGAGATCGAGCGACTCGACGCCATCGCCGGCGAGGCGGGCATCGTGCAGGACGTACTGGTGCGTCTCACCGTCGGTGTGGAGGCGCACACCCACGAATTCATCTCCACCGCACACGAAGACCAGAAGTTCGGGCTGTCGGTGGCCAGTGGTGCGGCGATGGCCGCGGTCCGGAGGGTCTTCGCCACCGACCACCTGCGAATGGTCGGTTTGCACAGCCACATCGGGTCGCAGATCTTCGACGTCGCGGGCTTCGAGATCGCCGCACACCGGGTGATCGGCCTGCTGCGGGAAATCGTCGCCGAATTCGGGGTCGACAAGACCTCGCAGGTGTCCACCATCGACCTCGGTGGCGGCCTTGGCATTTCGTACCAGCCGTCCGACGATCCACCGCCGATCGCCGATCTGGCGGCCAAGCTGAGCGTGATCGTGGGCAACGAGTCGGCTGCCGTCGGGTTGCCCACACCCAGGCTGGTGGTCGAACCCGGCCGTGCCATCGCCGGGCCGGGCACGATCACGCTGTATGAGGTGGGCACCGTCAAGGATGTCGACGTCAGCTCGACTGCGAACCGGCGCTACGTCAGCGTCGACGGCGGTATGAGCGACAACATCCGCACCGCGCTCTACGACGCGCAGTACGACGTACGGTTGGTTTCGCGCCTGTCCGACGCCCCCGCCGCGCAGGCCCGCCTCGTCGGAAAGCATTGCGAGAGCGGCGACATCATCGTGCGCGATACCTGGGTGCCCGATGACATCCGGCCCGGCGATCTGGTCGCGGTGGCCGCGACCGGCGCCTACTGCTATTCACTGTCGAGCCGTTACAACATGGTGGGCCGTCCCGCCGTGGTGGCCGTGCGCGAGGGACAGTCCCGGTTGATCCTGCGCCGCGAAACGGTCGACGATCTGTTGAGTCTGGAGGTGAGGTGACCGTGCCCGATAACGTCAAGGACGAAAAGGCCGTCGGCGTAGCGGTACTCGGGTTGGGTGTGGTCGGCAGCGAGGTCGTGCGCATCATCGAGGAGAGCGCCGAGGATCTGGCGGGTCGCATCGGCGCACCGTTGGTGCTGCGCGGCGTCGGGGTGCGGCGGGTGGCGGCGGACCGCGGGGTGCCGATCGAACTGCTGACCGACGACATCGAGGAACTCGTTTCGCGCGACGACGTGGACATCGTGGTCGAGGTGATGGGACCGGTCGAACCGGCCCGCAAGGCGATCCTGGCGGCAATCGAGCACGGCAAGTCCGTGGTCACCGCTAATAAGGCCCTGCTCTCCACCTACACCGGCGAGTTGGCCAAGGCGGCCGAAAACGCCGTCGTCGACCTCTATTTCGAGGCCGCGGTAGCCGGCGCAATCCCGGTGATCCGCCCGCTCACCCAGTCATTGGCGGGGGACACCGTGTTGCGGGTCGCCGGCATCGTCAACGGCACCACCAACTACATCCTTTCCGAGATGGGCAGCACCGGAGCCGATTACGAACAGGCGCTGGCCGATGCCAGTGCGCTCGGCTACGCCGAGGCCGACCCGACCGCCGACGTCGAGGGTTACGACGCCGCCGCCAAAGCCGCGATCCTGGCATCCATCGCTTTCCACACCCGGGTGACCGGCGACGATGTGTACCGCGAGGGCATCACCAACATCACTCCGGCCGACTTCGAGTCCGCGAAATCCTTGGGCTGCACCATCAAACTGCTGTCCATCTGCGAGCGCATCACCACCGACGAAGGCCAACAACGCGTTTCGGCCCGGGTGTATCCGGCGTTGGTGCCGCTGTCGCATCCGCTCGCTTCGGTCAACGGCGCCTTCAACGCGGTAGTCGTGGAGGCAAAGGCGGCCGGTCGGCTGATGTTCTACGGGCAGGGCGCCGGCGGTGCCCCGACCGCGTCGGCGGTCACCGGTGACCTGGTGATGGCTGCGCGTAACCGGGTGCTCGGCAGTCGCGGTCCGCGCGAGTCCAAGTATGCGCAACTCCCGGTCGCGCCGATGGGTTTCATCGAGACCCGCTACTACGTGAGCATGAACGTCGCGGACAAGCCGGGCGTGTTGTCAGCGGTGGCAGCGGAATTCGCCAAACGCGAGGTGAGCATCGCCGAGGTCCGGCAGGAAGGCGTGACCGGCGAAGGCGGCCAACGGGTCGGCGCCCGCATCGTGGTGGTGACACACCAGGCAACCGACGCCGCTCTGGCGGAAACCGTTGACGCTCTTGCCGACCTGGACGTGGTGTTGGGTGTGGCGAGCGTGCTGCGACTGGAAGGAACCGATCTATGAGTGCCCCGAAGACCGCCGTGCACCAGCCCTGGCTGGGTCTGATCGCGGCATATCGGGACCGGCTGCCGGTGGGTGACGACTGGACCCCGGTCACCCTGTTCGAGGGTGGCACGCCGCTGATCCCCGCGCCGCGGCTGTCCGAAAAGACCGGTTGCACAATTCATCTGAAGGTAGAGGGACTCAACCCCACCGGTTCCTTCAAGGACCGGGGCATGACGATGGCCGTCACCGACGCTCTGGCCCGCGGGCAGCAGGCGGTGTTGTGCGCATCGACCGGAAACACCTCGGCCTCGGCCGCGGCGTACGCCGCCCGGGCCGGCATCACCTGCGCGGTGTTGATTCCGCAGGGCAAGATCGCGATGGGCAAGCTGGCCCAGGCGGTTATGCATGGCGCCAAGATCATCCAGATCGACGGCAACTTCGACGACTGCCTGGAACTGGCCCGCAAGATGACCGCCGACTTCCCGACGATCTCGCTGGTCAATTCGGTCAACCCGGTCCGCATCGAAGGCCAGAAGACGGCGGCGTTCGAAATCGTCGACGCCCTCGGCTTCGCCCCGGACGTGCACGCGCTCCCCGTCGGCAATGCCGGCAATATCACCGCGTACTGGAAGGGTTACAGCGAATATCACCGCGACGGGCTGATCGACAAGCTGCCCCGGATGCTGGGCACCCAGGCCGCCGGCGCCGCGCCGCTGGTGCACGGCGAACCGGTGAAGAATCCGGAGACCATCGCCACCGCGATCCGTATCGGCGCACCCGCCTCCTGGACGGCCGCCGTCGAGGCCCAGCAGCAGTCCAACGGCCGGTTCCTGGCGGCCACCGACGACGAGATCCTGGCCGCATACCGGTTGGTGGCCAGCCTGGAAGGGGTCTTCGTCGAACCGGCGTCGGCGGCCAGCATCGCCGGTCTGCTCAAATCCGTCGAGGACGGCTTCGTGCAGCGCGGCTCGACGGTGGTGTGCACGGTGACCGGTAACGGTCTCAAGGATCCCGACACCGCACTCAAAGGTATGCCGGAAGTCGCTGCGCTGCCGGTCGATCCGGTGCTGGTGGTCGAACAACTAGGCCTCGGTTAAGTTGCGTTCGCCAGCGCAGCGGGGCGCTACCGGACGGCCGTGACACGGTGACTCAGTCGCTGCCCGCCGGCCTGGCCGCCACTGCCGTGGTCTCGGCGTCCAGCGCCAACCTCGGCCCGGGCTTCGACAGCCTCGGAATGGCGCTGCAGCTGTGTGACGAGGTCGCAGTACAGACAACGGATTCCGGCTTGGTCGTCATAGTCGAGGGTGAAGGCGCCGGACAAGTGCCGCTGGGCCCCGAGCATCTGGTGGTGCGGGCGATCCAGCGCGGTCTGCAGGCGGCGGATGTGCGGGCCGCCGGTCTGTTGGTGCGCTGCCGCAACGACATTCCGCACTCCCGCGGTCTGGGCTCCTCGGCGGCAGCCGTGGTGGGCGGCCTTGCCGCGGCGAATGGTCTTGTCGCGCAGACGGATTCAGTGCCGCTGAGCGAAGCCCAGCTGATTCAACTGGCTTCGGAGTTCGAGGGTCACCCGGACAATGCTGCGGCCGCTGTGCTGGGCGGCGCGGTGGTTTCCTGGGTGGATCACCACGGTGGTCAGCCGGTCTACTCCGCAGTCCCGCTGCACCTGCATCCCGACATCCAGTTGTTCGCCGCGATTCCCGACGAGCGATCGTTGACGGCGGAAACGCGCGTGCTGCTACCCGCGCAGGTCAGTCATGCGGATGCACGATTCAACATCAGTCGCGCTGCGCTGCTGGTGGTCGCCCTCACCGAACGACCCGATCTGCTGATGGCTGCCACCGCAGATGTTCTGCATCAACCGCAACGCGCTGCGGCGATGCCGTCGTCGGCGGAATATTTGCGGCTCCTGCGGCGTCTTAATGTTGCGACAACGCTTTCCGGGGCCGGGCCGTCGCTGATCATGGTCGGCACGGACCCGGAGTTGCCAGGTGAAGCAGTGGAATACGGGAATGCGAACGGATTCGCCATCAAGAAGATGACGCCGGGCGAGGGAGTTCGCTGGCGGCCGGGGGTTGCCGCCGCAGGATGATCCACAGGGTGGCGGCGAGGTTTCTTGCTTCCCGTCAGGAAGCGGGTTATTCTCGGAGCCGTCCAGCAATCGCAGCATCTGCATCTGCATAGACTGCCTTGACGCTAAGACAACACCAATTCTTCTCGCAGACGAGGTTCGCAGTTTCGTCGCCCAGGCGATCACCGTTTCAGAGTCGATGATTGGGCGCCCTCGGCATTTTGCCTGAATATTCGTCCATGCAGGAACCCCCGTTTGACCTGATCAGCGGGGCAAGAAAGGAAATCCGTGACTGATACGGACCTCATCACGGCTGGCGAAAGCACCGACGGCGAGAAGCTGTCGAACGCCGTGACCACAGACTCTCCCGCCGGCTCCGACGTCAAGACCGACGTCCCGAGCGCGAAAAGTAACGCGCCGGCGGGTTCGTTGGCCACCATGGTGCTGCCCGAATTGCGGGCCCTGGCCAACCAGGCCGGAGTCAAGGGCACCTCGGGGATGCGCAAGAGCGAGCTGATCGCCGCGATCCAGGAAAGCCGCGGACGGGCCAACGGCGCGTCGGGCAAGGCTACGGCGCAGGCGGACGGCGAGAAGGCTCCAGCAGCAGCAGAGAACACGGCGCCGGCAGCGGCCGATAAGGCCGACGCACCGCCGCAGCAGGACGCACAGAGCGAACGGCCGCCGGAGGCCGCCGCGCAGAGCGCACCCGCCCAGGACGCACCGCCCGCCGACGGCGCTGCTCAGGACAACCAGAAGAACGACGCCCCGCGCCGGGAGCGTCGCGGTGCTTCCCGGGAATCCGGTGCGGCCGACGCCAAGGACAGTGCTGACGACACCGCCAACCAACGGCGTGACCAGAAGTCAGCCAAGAACGATGAGCGTTCCGCGGACTCGGGCAACGACCAGAGCGGCGACCAGCAGGGCGGCGGCGGTCAGCAGCGCGGCGGCTCGAACCAGAACTCGAACCAGAACTCCAATCAGCAGGACGACGACGGCGACCGGCAGGGTCGCCGGGGCCGCCGGTTCCGCGACCGCAGGCGCCGCGGTGAGCGGACGGGCGACGGTGGCACCGAAACCGAACTGCGCGAAGACGACGTCGTCCAGCCGGTAGCCGGCATCCTCGACGTGCTGGACAACTACGCGTTCGTGCGCACCTCCGGCTACCTGGCCGGACCGCACGACGTCTACGTCTCGATGAACATGGTCCGTAAGAACGGCCTGCGGCGCGGCGACGCGGTCACCGGTGCCGTCCGGGTGGCCCGCGAGGGTGAAGGCGGCGACAAGAACCCGCGGCAGAAGTTCAACCCGCTGGTGCGGCTGGACACCATTAACGGCGGCTCGATCGAAGACGCCAAGAAGCGACCCGACTTCAGCAAGCTGACGCCGTTGTACCCCAACCAGCGACTGCGTCTGGAAACGACTCCGGATCGGTTGACTACGCGCGTGATCGACCTGATCATGCCGATCGGCAAGGGCCAGCGCGCGCTGATCGTGTCACCGCCCAAGGCCGGTAAGACGACGATCCTGCAGGACATCGCCAACGCGATCACCCGCAACAACCCGGAATGCCACCTGATGGTCGTGCTGGTCGACGAGCGGCCCGAAGAGGTCACCGACATGACCCGCTCGGTCAAGGGCGAGGTCATCGCCTCGACGTTCGACCGGCCGCCCACCGACCACACCGCGGTCGCGGAGCTGGCGATCGAGCGGGCCAAGCGCCTCGTCGAACAGGGCAAAGACGTCGTGGTACTGCTCGACTCCATCACCCGGCTGGGCCGCGCGTACAACAACGCCTCGCCCGCGTCCGGCCGGATCCTGTCCGGTGGTGTCGACTCCACCGCGTTGTACCCGCCGAAGCGCTTCCTGGGAGCCGCCCGCAACATCGAGGGCGGCGGATCGCTGACGATCATCGCCACCGCGATGGTGGAGACCGGCTCGACCGGTGACACGGTCATCTTCGAGGAATTCAAGGGCACCGGTAACGCGGAGCTCAAGCTGGACCGCAAGATCTCCGAGCGTCGGGTGTTCCCCGCGGTCGACGTGAACCCGTCGGGCACCCGCAAGGACGAGCTGCTGTTGTCACCCGACGAGTTCGCGATCGTGCACAAACTGCGCCGGGTGCTGTCCGGTCTGGATTCCCACCAGGCCATCGACCTGCTGATGTCGCAGCTGCGCAAGACGAAGACCAACTACGAATTCCTGGTCCAGGTGTCCAAGACGACACCGGGCGGCATGGACAACGACTAGCGCACCGGGAATGCCCACGCGCACCTGGTTGTTTTGGGGTGATAGTGGTTGACCTGGCATAATGGCCGCGGCCGACGATCGAAGAGGACAGCATGAAAACTGACATCCATCCCGCCTACGAAGAAACCACCGTCGTGTGTGGTTGCGGGAATTCCTTCACTACCCGCAGCACCAAGCCGGGCGGCCGCATCGTCGCCGAGGTCTGCTCGCAATGCCACCCGTTCTACACCGGCAAGCAGAAGATCCTCGACAGCGGTGGCCGCGTGGCCCGCTTCGAGAAGCGGTACGGCAAGCGCACCAAGACCGAGACCGGCGACAAGTAGCTGGATCACCGACGCCCGTAACCTGTGCACTATCGGCACAGGCCGGGCGTCGGTTCGCGTTTGGGGTAAAGCCCGCGACAGGGAGGTGAGATGACGCAGCCGGTGCAGACGATCGACGTCCTGCTCGCCGAGCACGCGGAGCTCGAACAGGCGCTCGCCGACCCCGAACTGCACAGCAAAGCCGACGAGGCGCGCAAAGTGGGCCGCCGATTCGCCCGGTTGGCCCCGATCGTCGCGACCCACCGCAAGTTGGTGTCGGCGCGCGAAGATCTCGAGACCGCACGCGAGTTGGCCGCGGACGACGCGTCGTTCGCCGACGAGGTCCCCGAACTGGAGGCCCGGGTCGCCGAGCTGGACACCCAACTCACCGACATGCTGGCGCCGCGCGACCCGCACGACGCCGACGACATCGTGCTCGAGGTGAAATCCGGTGAAGGCGGCGAGGAATCGGCGCTGTTCGCCGCAGACCTGGCCAGGATGTACATCCGCTACGCCGAACGGCATGGCTGGACGGTCACGGTGCTGGGGGAGACCACCTCGGATCTGGGCGGCTACAAGGACGCGACGCTGGCCATCGCCAGCAAGGGCGACAGCGCCGACGGGGTGTGGTCGCGGCTGAAGTTCGAGGGCGGCGTGCACCGCGTGCAGCGGGTGCCGGTGACCGAATCGCAAGGGCGGGTGCATACTTCGGCGGCCGGCGTGCTGGTCTATCCCGAGCCCGAGGAAGTCGGAGAAGTGCAGATCGACGAGTCTGACCTGCGCATCGACGTCTACCGGTCTTCAGGCAAGGGCGGGCAGGGAGTCAACACCACCGACTCCGCGGTGCGCATCACTCACCTGCCCACCGGGATCGTCGTCACCTGCCAGAACGAGCGTTCCCAGCTGCAGAACAAGACCCGCGCGCTGCAGGTGCTGGCCGCACGGCTGCAGGTGCTGGCCGAGGAGCAGGCACTCGCCGACGCCTCAGCCGACCGCGCGAGCCAGATCCGCACGGTGGACCGCAGCGAACGCATCCGCACCTACAACTTCCCCGAGAACCGGATCACCGATCACCGGATCGGTTTCAAATCGCACAATCTGGACCAGGTGCTCGACGGCGACCTCGACGCACTGTTCGATGCGCTCAGCGAAGCCGACAAACAGTCCCGGCTGCAACAGGCGACATGATTTTGCGCAACGCGATCAACTCCGCCGCGGCGCTGTTGGCCGAAGCGGGAATCGATTCCGCGCGTTGGGATGCCGAGCAACTCGCCGCGCACGTGGCCGGTACCGACCGCGGCCGGTTGGCCTTGCTCGATGCCCCTGACGCGGACTTCTTCGGGCGTTATCGCGAGGTGGTCGCGATGCGTGCGCACCGGGTGCCGTTGCAGCATCTGCTCGGGACAGCCGCGTTCGGACCGGTGCTGCTGCACGTCGGCCCGGGTGTGTTCATCCCGCGTCCGGAGACCGAAGCGATGTTGGAATGGGCTATGGCGCAACCACTTTCGGCCCAGCCGCTGATCGTCGACGGGTGCACCGGGTCGGGGGCACTGGCCGTCGCCCTGGCCCGGCACCGCCCGGACGCCCGGGTTGTCGGCATCGACGATTCCGAGATCGCCCTGAGCTATGCGCGCCGCAACTCCGCGGACGTGCAATGGGTGCTGGCCGACGTCGGCACTCCCGGTCTGCTCACCGAACTCGACGCGCGGGTGGACCTGATGGTGGCCAACCCGCCGTATGTTCCCGACGCGGCTGTGCTGGATCCGGAAGTGACCCAGCACGATCCGCCGCACGCAGTGTTCGGCGGCCCGGACGGTATGGCGCTGATCCCTGCCGTCGCCGGACTGGCCGGCCGGTGGCTGCGTCCCGGTGGCCTGTTCGCGATGGAGCATGACGACACCACGTCGGCCCTGACGGTTGAATGTGTCCATCGCACAGGCCTTTTCGACGACATCGTGGCTCGCAACGACCTGGCCGGGCGGCCCCGGTTCGTGACGGCCCGCAGGAGGCAGCATGACTGACGTCTTCGATTGCGCCGACCCCGACCGGCGCGCCCGCGGACTCACAGCCGCGGTCGGGGCGCTCAAAGCCGGCCGACTCGTGGTGATGCCGACCGACACCGTCTACGGCATCGGGGCAGATGCCTTCGACCGCGAGGCGGTGGACGCGCTGCTCGCAGCCAAGGGTCGGGGCCGCGATATGCCGGTGGGTGTCCTGGTTGGCTCCTGGCACACGATCGAGGGTTTGGTGTACGGGATGCCCGACGGCGCGCGCGACCTGGTTCGCGCGTTCTGGCCGGGGGCACTGAGTCTGGTGGTCACCCAAGCGCCGTCGCTGCAGTGGGATCTCGGCGATGCGTACGGGACGGTGATGCTGCGGATGCCGTTGCATCCCGTCGCGATCGAGCTGCTGCGCGAGGTGGGGCCGATGGCGGTGTCCAGCGCCAATATCTCGGGCCAGCCCGCCGCCGTCGACGCCGCGGAAGCGCGCCGCCAACTCGGCGATCTGGTCGACGTCTACCTCGACGGCGGGCCGGCCGCGCGCCAAGCCGCCTCCACGATCCTCGACCTGAGCGGCAACAGCCCGCGCATCCTGCGCGAGGGACCGATCAGCACCCAGCGCATCGCGGAGGTGCTGGGGGTGGACGCGGCGAGCCTGACCGCGTAGCGCACGTGAGGCACTCAGGTTGGTGACGTACGGTCTCGTGGTGTCCAGCGACGTAGCCAGCCTTGCCGGTGGTTTGTTCGCCCTTTCACCGCGCAGTGCCGGCGTCCCGCTGCGCGAGCTCGCGCTCGTGGGACTCACCGCGGCGATCATCACGTATTTCGCGACCGGACCGGTGCGTGTGCTGGCCACCCGGCTGGGTGCGGTGGCCTACCCGCGGGAGCGCGACGTGCACGTGACCCCGACCCCCCGGATGGGCGGGCTGGCGATGTTCCTCGGCGTGGTCGCCGCGGTGTTCCTGGCCTCGCAACTGCCGGCGCTGACCCGCGGCTTTGTCTATTCCACCGGCATGCCCGCCGTGCTGGTGGCCGGTGCGGCGATCATGGGCATCGGGTTGATCGACGACCGATGGGGCCTGGATGCGCTGACCAAATTCGCCGGCCAGATCACCGCGGCCAGCGTCATGGTCACCATGGGGGTGGCCTGGAGCGTGCTCTACATCCCGGTCGGCGGGGTCGGGACGATCGTGCTGGACCAGGCGTCGTCCATCCTGCTCACGCTGGCGCTGACGGTGTCGATCGTCAACGCGATGAACTTCGTCGACGGGCTGGACGGGTTGGCCGCCGGCCTGGGTCTGATCACCGCGCTGGCGATCTGCGTGTTCTCGGTGGGACTGCTGCGGGACCACGGCGGCGATGTCCTCTATTACCCACCGGCGGTGATCTCGGTGGTCCTGGCCGGTGCCTGTCTGGGCTTTCTGCCGCACAACTTCCACCGGGCCCGGATCTTCATGGGCGATTCCGGATCGATGCTGATCGGCTTGATGCTCGCCGCGGCGTCCACCACGGCGGCCGGCCCGATCTCGCAGAACGCTTACGGCGCCCGCGATGTGTTTGCTCTGCTGTCGCCGTTCCTGCTGGTGGTGGCCGTCATGTTCGTGCCGATGCTGGACCTGCTGTTGGCGATCGTCCGTCGTACCCGGGCGGGTCGCAGCGCTTTCACCCCGGACAAGATGCACCTGCATCATCGGCTCCTGCAGATCGGTCACTCGCACCGGCGGGTGGTCCTGCTCATCTACTTATGGGTGGGGATCGTGGCGTTCGGCGCGGCCAGCACGATCTTCTTCGACCCGCGCCACACCGCTGCGGTGATGTTGGGCGCGATCGTGTTCGCCGGCATCGCGACCGCGATTCCGTTGCTGCGGCGGCGCGACGACTACTGGGACGAAGACTGACGGGGAACTACGACAGTTGGTAGTAGTTACCGCTGACTTGTGATACGGTCCTGGTAGAGCCCCGAAATGAACCTCGCGGGCTACCGCACCACCGGCCCGTCGGAGCCGTTTTCCAGTGGGCCGACCGATGACCGATACAGGGAGCTACCCCTTGGGTAATTCCAGCATGACCGTTGCGATACGCTCGGCGGGCCACCGATCAGTAGGTGATGTGGTTCACGCTCTAACAATCTGGGATTGAGGTGCTGCAGTGACGACACCAGCGCAGGACGCGCCGTTGGTGTTTCCCGCTGTTGCTTTCCGACCCGTCCGTCTGTTCGTCATCAGCCTGGTGCTGACCGCGGTCGTGACGGCCGTCGCCGGTTACGCCGGCCACCCGATGATCGGGGTGTTATTCGGTGTCGGGTTGCTGTTGGGTTTGCTCAACGCTCTGCTGGTCCGGCATTCGGTGGAGTCGATCACCGCGCGCGAACACCCCTTGAAGAGCTCGATGGCACTCAATTCCGCCTCGCGCGTCGCGGTGATCACCATCCTGGCGTTGATCATCGCGTACGTGTTCCGGCCGCAGGGTCTGGGCGTGGTGTTCGGCCTGGCGCTGTTCCAGGTGTTACTGGTGTTGTCGACAGCACTCCCGGTCTGGAAGAAACTGCGGGCCGGTGGGTCGCAAATTCCGGAAAACGGGGTATTGACCGGTTCGGAGGGGACGGAAGGGAGAGCAGCCGGCGATGAATGAGTCGATCCTTGCTGCCGCCAAAATCGAGGTCGGCGAACACCACGAGGCCACCTGGTTCGGTCTCACGGTCAACACTGACACGATCTATTCCACCGCCATCGCCGCGGTGATCGTGCTCGCGCTGGCCTTCTGGCTGAAATCGAAGGTCACTTCGTCGGACGTGCCGGGCGGCGTGCAACTGTTCTTCGAAGCCGTCACCATTCAGATGCGCAACCAGGTCGAAAGTGCCATCGGGATGCGCATCGCACCCTTTGTGCTGCCGCTCGCGGTGACCATCTTCGTATTCATCCTGATTTCCAACTGGCTGTCGGTCCTGCCGTTGCAGTACAAGGACGAAAAGACCGGCAAGACAAGCGAATTTCTCTCCTCGGCAGCGGCGGACATCAACTACGTACTGGCGCTGGCCCTGTTCGTATTCGTCTGCTACCACGCGGCCGGCATCTGGCGGCGCGGCATCATCGGACACCCGATGAAGGTGGTCAAGGGCCACGTCGCCATCCTGGCGCCGATCAACATCGTCGAAGAACTGGCCAAGCCGATCTCGCTGTCGCTGCGTCTGTTCGGCAACATCTTCGCCGGCGGCATCCTGGTCGGGCTGATCGCAATGTTCCCGCCCTACATCTTGTGGCTGCCGAATGCGATCTGGAAATCATTCGACTTGTTCGTCGGCGCGATCCAGGCCTTCATCTTCGCGCTGCTGACCGTCTTGTACTTCAGCCAGTCGATGGAACTCGACGAAGACCACCACTAGAAAAATCCTGGTAGACCGCTACCAGTTATCAAGGAGGATAAGAAATGCCAGCAGCTCCCGAAATTCTTCAAGGCGCTCTCATCGGCGGCGGACTCATCATGGCCGGCGGCGCGATCGGCGCGGGTATCGGTGACGGTATCGCCGGTAACGCACTGATCGCCGGTGTTGCCCGCCAGCCCGAGGCGCAGGGACGGCTGTTCACGCCGTTCTTCATCACCGTCGGTCTGGTCGAAGCGGCCTACTTCATCAACCTGGCGTTCATGGCGCTGTTCGTCTTCGCCACTCCGGGTGCCCAGTAATCCGCTGTGATGGGTCCTGAAGGCGATGGGCGCCTTCTTGCTTCGGCTGTCGACCTCGTAGCAGAAGGCCAAAAGAACTTCCTCATCCCCAACGGCACGTTCTTCTTCGTGCTGGCCATCTTCCTGGTGGTGCTGGGGGTGATCAGCACCTGGGTCGTGCCGCCGATCCTGAAGGTGCTCAGGGAACGCGACGCCATGGTCGCCAAGACGCAGTCCGACAACAAGAAGTCGTCGGAGCAGTTCGCCGCTGCGGAGGCCGACTACGAGGAAGCCTTGAAGGAAGCCCGGGTCAAAGCGGGCTCCTACCGCGACGACGCGCGCAACGAAGGCCGCAAGGTCATCGAGGAGGCGCGGGCCGAGGCGGACCGGGACGTGGCGGACACCCTCGCCAAGGCCAACGAGCAACTGAAGCGGGAACGCGACGCCGTGGAGTTGGACCTGCGCGCCAACATCAGCGCCATGTCGGCCACGCTGGCCAGCCGGATCCTCGGCGTCGACGTCACCCCCACCGCGACGACTTCGGAAGCGACTAGTAGGTAGCCACCCTATGGAGACATTTATCGGTCAGCTGGTCGGATTCGCGGTCATCGTGCTGCTGGTCTGGCGGTACGTCGTGCCCCCGGTGCGCCGGATGATGACCGCTCGACAAGAGATGGTGCGTCAGCAACTCGCGGACGCCAAAGAGGCGGCCGAGCGGGTCGAGCGGTCCGAACGGGCGCACAGCAGGGCCGTGGAATCCGCCAAGGACGAGTCCGAACGTCTCATCGAAGAGGCCAAGGCCGACTCCGCGCGCATCGCCGAACAGTTGCAGGCGCAGGCCGAGTCCGACGCCGAGCGCGTCAGAGCGCAGGGCACGCGTCAGATCGGGGTGCTGCGGGCGCAGCTGATCCGGCAGCTCCGTTTCGAACTCGGCCACGAATCGGTGCGCCAGGCCGGGGAACTGGTGCGCACGTTCGTCGCCGACAAGGAACAACAGTCGGCCACCGTCGACCGCTTCCTCGACGAACTCGACGACATGGCTCCTGAGCCGGCCGACGTCGAGTCCCCGGTGGCGGCCAAGATGCGGTCGGCGAGCCGGTTGGCACTGAAAAACTCGGTGGAGAAGTTCGACTCGCTGGCTGAGGACCTCGACACGGAGGGTCTGACGACGCTGGCCGACGAGCTCGTCTCGGTCGCCAAGGTGCTCGACAGCGAAGTCGTCGTCACCCGGTATCTGACTGTGCCATCGGAAGATTCGACGCCGCGGGTCAAGCTGGTCGAGCGCCTGTTCGACGGCAAGGTGGGCGATCCCACGCTGGAACTGCTGCGCACCGCGGTGTCGGAACGGTGGTCGGCCAACGGCGATCTCATCGACGCGATTCAGCATGTATCCCGGCAGGCGTTGCTGGCCGTCGCCGAAAACGACGACAACATCGACGAAGTCGAAGACCAGCTGTTCCGGTTCTCCCGGATCCTGGACACCCAACCCCGGCTGGCCATCACGCTCAGTGATCAGCGCACGCCGGTCGAAGGCCGGGTCGACCTGCTGCGCAAGGTGCTTGACGGCGCCAGCGGCAGCGTCAACCCCGTCACCATCGCGCTGCTCTCGCACACCATCGAGTTGCTGAGGGGCAAGCCGGCCGACGAGGCGGTGCTGTTCCTGGCCGAGGTGGCAGTGGCGCGCCGCGGCGAATTGGTTGCGAAAGTCAGTGCCGCGGCCGAGCTCACCGACGCCCAGCACGAACGCCTGGTCGAGATACTCGGCCGCATCTACGGACATCCGGTGGCCGCACAGGTCCAGACCGATTCCGGGTTGCTCGGCGGACTGTTGATCACCGTCGGCGACGAGGTGATCGACGGCACGCTCAAGTCTCGTCTGGCAGCCGCCGAAGCTCAGCTCCCCGACTGACCGCCAAGCCTGACCGAAACCACGAACTAGCCAGCAGAACCCGAACGAGGAAGACGAAAAGCTATGGCCGACTTGACAATCTCCGCTGATGACATTCAGAGCGCAATCGAGGAGTACGTAAGTTCCTTTACGTCCGACACGTCCCGGGAGGAAGTCGGCACCGTGGTCGACGCCGGCGACGGTATCGCCCACGTCGAGGGATTGCCGTCCACGATGACCCAGGAACTCCTCGAGTTCGAGGGTGGCGTCCTCGGCGTCGCGCTGAACCTCGACGAGCACGAGATCGGTGCGGTGGTGCTGGGTGACTTCGACCGGATCCAAGAGGGCCAGCAGGTAAAGCGCACCGGTGAGGTGCTGTCGGTTCCGGTCGGCGACGCTTTCCTGGGCCGCGTTGTCAACCCCCTCGGACATCCCATCGACGGCGGCGGCGAGATCGAGACCGACGATCGGCGTGCCCTCGAGCTGCAGGCGCCTTCGGTGGTGCAGCGGCAGGGGGTGAAGGAACCGCTTCAGACCGGCATCAAGGCCATCGACGCGATGACCCCCATCGGTCGCGGACAGCGTCAGCTCATCATCGGCGACCGCAAGACCGGCAAGACCGCGGTGTGCGTCGACACGATTCTCAACCAGCGCAAGAACTGGGAGACCGACGACGACAAGCAGCAGGTTCGCTGCGTGTACGTGGCGATCGGGCAGAAGGGCACCACCATCGCCGCGGTGCACAAGGCCCTCGAAGAGGGTGGGGCGATGGATTACACCACCATCGTCGCGGCCCCGGCCTCCGAATCCGCCGGCTTCAAATGGCTTGCCCCGTACACGGGTTCGGCGATCGCGCAGCACTGGATGTACGCCGGCAAACACGTGCTGATCGTGTTCGACGACCTGACCAAGCACGCCGACGCCTACCGTGCCATCTCGCTGCTGCTGCGTCGTCCGCCCGGCCGCGAGGCGTTCCCGGGTGACGTGTTTTACCTGCACTCCCGGCTGCTCGAACGCTGCGCGAAGCTCTCCGACGATCTCGGTGGGGGTTCGCTGACCGCGCTGCCGGTCATCGAGACCAAGGCCAACGACATCTCGGCCTACATTCCCACCAACGTCATCTCGATCACCGACGGTCAGTGCTTCCTGGAGTCCGACCTGTTCAACCAGGGTGTGCGCCCGGCCATCAACGTCGGATCCTCGGTGTCCCGCGTCGGTGGCGCGGCGCAGATCAAGGCCATGAAAGAGGTGGCCGGGTCGTTGCGTCTGGATCTGTCGCAGTACCGCGAGCTGGAATCCTTCGCGGCCTTCGCCTCAGACCTCGACGACACCTCGAAGAAGCAGCTGGCCCGTGGCGAGCGCCTGGTGGAGTTGCTCAAGCAACCGCAGTACGAGCCGATGCCCGTTGAGCAGCAGGTGGTTTCGATCTTCCTGGGCACCGGCGGTCAACTCGACTCCGTGCCGGTGGAGGACGTGAAGCGGTTCGAGGCCGAGTTGCTGGACCACATGCGGGCTTCGGAGGAGTCGTTCCTCGAGACCATCCGTTCGAGCGGGAAGTTCGGGGACGACGAAGAAGAGAAGCTCACCAGCATCATCAACAAGTTCAAGAAGGGTTTCGCGGCCAGCAGCGGCGAGTCGGTGGTGCCCGACGAGCACGTCGAGGCCATGGACGAGGACGACGTCGAGAAGGAGTCGGTGAAGGTCCGGAAGGAAAAGCCGAAGGATGAGAAGAAGGACTCCAAGAAGAGCGCCAAGAAGAACGAGAAGTAGCTAGCCATGGCTGCCACTCTTCGTGAACTACGTGGCCGGATCCGCTCGGCCGGGTCGATCAAGAAGATCACCAAGGCCCAGGAACTGATCGCCACGTCGCGCATCGGCAAGGCGCAGACCCGGCTGCAGGCCGCACGGCCCTATGCGTTCCAGATCACCACGACGCTGCTCACGCTGTCCGCCGAAGCCGCGCTGGACCACCCGCTGTTGGTCGAGCGGGAGAACCCGAAGCGGGCCGGCGTGTTGGTGTTGTCGTCGGACCGCGGACTGTGCGGCGCCTACAACTCCAGCATCTTCCGTCGCTCCGAGGAACTGTTCTCGCTGCTCCGGGAAGAAGGCAAGGAGCCGATCCTGTACACGGTCGGCCGGAAAGCGCAGAACTACTACTCGTTCCGCAACTGGGACATCAAGGCGTCCTGGACGGGCTTCTCCGAGCAGCCGCAGTACGAGAATGCCGCCGAGATCGGCGACACGCTGGTGGACGCCTTCATGAAAGGCGCCGGTGACGACGACGATTCCGACATCGACAGTGACGTGCAAGGCGTCGACGAATTGCACATCGTCTATTCGGAATTCAAGTCGATGATGTCGCAACAGGCTGCGGCACACCGGATTGCGCCGTTGGTGGTGGAATACGTCGAAGATGACGACGACGAACCGCACACGCTGTACACCTTCGAGCCCGACGCCACGACGCTGTTCGACGCGCTGCTGCCGCGGTACCTGACCACTCGGGTGTACGCGGCGCTGCTGGAATCGGCGGCCTCCGAGCTCGCTTCGCGACAACGTGCGATGAAGTCGGCCACCGACAATGCCGACGACCTGATCAAGGACCTGACGCTGCAGGCGAACCGCGAGCGGCAGGCCCAGATCACCCAAGAGATCAGCGAAATCGTCGGTGGCGCAAACGCGCTCGCCGACGCCGCCAAGTAAGCCCCCACGAGGAAGCGATAGAAGTTATGACCGCAACAGACGAAAAGAACGACACCAAGTCGGGCGGCTCCGACACCAACGGACGCGTGGTCCGGATCACCGGTCCTGTGGTCGACGTCGAATTCCCGCGCGGTTCGGTCCCGGAGCTCTTCAACGCGCTGCACGCCGACATCGAGTACGAGGCGATGAAGAAGACGCTCACCCTCGAGGTGGCCCAGCACCTGGGGGACAACCTGGTGCGCACCATTTCGATGCAACCCACCGACGGCCTGGTGCGTGGCGTCGACGTCACCGACACCGGCAAGTCGATCTCGGTGCCGGTCGGTGAGGAAGTCAAGGGTCACGTCTTCAACGCCCTCGGCGTCTGCCTGGACGAGGAGGGGTACGGAGAAGACTTCGACCACTGGTCGATTCACCGCAAGCCACCGTCCTTCGAGGACCTCGAACCGCGCACCGAGATGCTCGAGACCGGCCTGAAAGTGGTCGACCTGCTCACCCCGTACGTGCGCGGCGGCAAGATCGCACTGTTCGGCGGTGCCGGCGTGGGCAAGACGGTTCTGATCCAGGAGATGATCAACCGTATTGCCCGAAACTTCGGTGGCACTTCGGTTTTCGCCGGGGTGGGGGAGCGGACCCGCGAGGGTAACGACCTGTGGGTCGAGCTCCAGGAAGCCGACGTCCTCAAGGACACCGCGCTGGTGTTCGGTCAGATGGACGAGCCGCCCGGCACCCGTATGCGGGTGGCGCTGTCCGCTCTCACCATGGCCGAGTGGTTCCGTGACGAGGCCGGTCAGGACGTGTTGCTGTTCATCGACAACATCTTCCGGTTCACCCAGGCCGGTTCGGAGGTGTCCACGCTGCTCGGTCGGATGCCGTCCGCGGTGGGATACCAGCCCACCCTGGCTGACGAAATGGGCGAGCTGCAGGAGCGCATCACCTCGACCCGAGGCAAGTCCATCACGTCCATGCAGGCGGTGTACGTGCCCGCCGACGACTACACCGACCCGGCGCCGGCGACCACCTTCGCCCACCTGGACGCCACCACGGAGTTGTCGCGTTCGGTCTTCTCCAAGGGCATCTTCCCGGCGGTGGACCCGCTGGCCTCCAGCTCGACCATCCTGGACCCCAGCGTGGTGGGCGACGAGCACTACCGCGTGGCCCAAGAAGTGATCCGAATCCTGCAGCGTTACAAGGACCTTCAGGACATCATCGCCATCCTCGGTGTCGACGAGCTCTCCGAGGAAGACAAGCAGCTGGTCAACCGGGCCCGGCGTATCGAGCGGTTCCTCTCGCAGAACATGATGGCTGCCGAGCAGTTCACCGGACAGCCGGGTTCGACGGTGCCGGTGAAGGAGACCATCGAGGCCTTCGACAAGCTGACCAAGGGCGATTTCGACCACGTGCCCGAGCAGGCCTTCTTCCTGATCGGCGGACTCGAGGACCTGGCCAAGAAGGCCGAGAAGTTCGACGTCAAGCTGTGATCGTGCAACGGCCAACTCGAAAGGTGGTGTGACATGGCGGATCTGAACGTTCAGATCGTCGCTGTCGACCGAGAGATCTGGTCGGGCGAGGCGACGTTCCTGTTCACCCGCACCACCGTCGGCGAGATCGGCATCCTGCCGCACCACATTCCGTTGGTGGCGCAACTGGTCGACGACGCCATGGTCCGGGTGGAACGGGAAGGCGAAGACGACCTGCGGATTGCGGTGGACGGTGGCTTCCTGACCGTGACCGAGGACGGCGTCAGCGTCCTGGCCGAATCGGCGGAGTTCGAGAAAGACATCGACGAGAGCGCCGCCAGACAGGATTCGGAATCAGACGATCCCCAAACGGCCGCCAGGGGGCGCGCCAGATTGCGCGCCATCGGCGCGATCGACTGACCCACACGATGAGCGCGCCCATGGTCGGCATGGTCGTGCTCGTCGTCTTGCTGGGGACGGCCGTCCTGGCTTTGAGTTTCCGACTGTGGAAACTGCGTCAGGGCGGCACCGCGGCCATCATGCGGGACATCCCGGCAGCGGGCGGGCACGGTTGGCGCCACGGGGTGATCCGTTACCGCGGTGGCGAAGCCGCGTTCTACCGGTTGTCCAGTTTGCGGCTGTGGCCGGACCGTCGGTTGAGCAGACGCGGTGTGGAAGTGGTTGCCCGACGAGCCCCACGCGGCGACGAATTCGACATCATGTCCGACGAGATCGTGGTGCTGGAGCTGCGCGACACTACCCAGGAGCGACGGCTGGGTTACGAAATCGCCTTGGACAGAGGTGCTTTGACGGCATTTCAGTCGTGGCTGGAGTCCCGGCCGTCGCCGCGTGCGCGTCGCCGCGACGCCTGACCCTGGCCGACGCCGTTACTGCTGTTCGCCACCCTGGCCGCCGCCCGGACGCCATAGGACGTCGCCGCCCGGGTTGGCCACCCGCGACAGGATGAACAGCAGATCCGAGAGCCGGTTCAGGTACTTCGCCGGTAGGACGCTGACATCGTCGGGATGAGCATTCACCGCTGCCCACGCCGACCGCTCGGCGCGCCGGGCGACCGTCCGGGCGACGTGCAGTAACGCCGACAGCGGTGAACCGCCCGGCAGCACAAAGGAATTCAGGGCCGGCAGGCCCTCGTTGTAGCTGTCGCACCAACTTTCGAGCCGGTCGATGTAGGCCTGGGTGATGCGCAGCGGCGGATACTTCGGGTTGTCCACCACCGGAGTCGACAGGTCGGCGCCGGCGTCGAACAGGTCGTTCTGGATCTGCCGCAGCACATCGCCCAGCTGCTGGTCGGGCGCACCCACCGCCACCGCGACACCGATCGCGGCGTTGGCTTCGTCACAGTCGGCGTAGGCGACCAGCCGCGCATCGGTCTTGGCGACCCGTGAGAAATCGCTCAATCCCGTCGTGCCGTCGTCGCCGGTGCGGGTATATATGCGGGTCAGATGGACTGCCATGGGCCAAACCGTACCGGGCTGGCCGGGTCGGCCGACTGACAAGGGGCATACCCCTTCACTAGACTGACCCGGTGGCGGAGCGATTCGTGGTGACCGGCGGCAACCGGTTGTCGGGTGAAGTCGCCGTCGGAGGCGCCAAGAACAGCGTGCTCAAACTGATGGCCGCCGCCCTGCTGGCCGAAGGCACCAGCACCATCACCAACTGCCCGGACATCCTGGACGTGCCGCTGATGGCCGAGGTGTTGCGGGGCCTGGGTGCCACCGTCGAACTCGACGGCGACGTCGCGCGGATCACCTCACCGGACGAACCGAAGTACGACGCGGACTTCGCGGCGGTCCGTCAGTTCCGGGCCTCGGTCTGCGTGCTGGGACCGCTGGTGGGCCGATGCAAAAAGGCCAGAGTCGCGCTGCCGGGCGGAGACGCGATCGGGTCGCGCCCCCTGGACATGCACCAGGCGGGCCTGCGCCAACTCGGCGCGCAGTGCAACATCGAGCACGGATGTGTTGTCGCACAAGCAGATACGCTGCGGGGCGCGGAGATTCAGCTCGAATTTCCCTCGGTCGGGGCGACCGAGAACATCCTGATGGCCGCTGTGGTGGCCGAAGGCGTCACCACCATCCACAACGCGGCACGCGAACCCGACGTGGTGGACCTGTGCACGATGTTGAACCAGATGGGCGCGCAAGTCGAAGGCGCCGGTTCGCCGACCATGACCATCACCGGGGTGCCCCGGCTGCATCCGACCGAGCACCGAGTCATCGGTGACCGGATCGTGGCGGCCACCTGGGGGATCGCCGCCGCGATGACCCGCGGAGACATCACGGTGACGGGAATAGATCCGTCCCATCTGCAGTTGGTGCTGCACAAGTTGCATGATGCGGGCGCGACGGTCACCCAAACCGACAGCAGTTTCCGTATCGCGCAGTACGAGAGGCCGAAGGCGGTCAACGTCGCGACGTTGCCCTTTCCCGGCTTCCCGACCGACCTGCAGCCGATGGCGATCGCGCTGGCCTCGATCGCCGACGGCACCTCGATGATCACGGAGAACGTCTTCGAGGCGCGGTTCCGGTTCGTCGAAGAGATGATCCGACTCGGGGCGGACGCCCGCACCGACGGGCACCACGCCGTGGTGCGCGGGCTGCCCCAACTGTCCAGTGCTCCGGTGTGGTGCTCGGACATCCGGGCCGGCGCGGGCCTGGTGCTGGCCGGCCTTGTGGCAGACGGGGATACCGAGGTCCACGACGTGTTTCACATCGATCGCGGCTACCCGTTATTCGTCGAGAACCTGGCGATTTTGGGAGCAGAGATCGAGCGGGTACAGTAGCCAACGTTCACGCCCAACGGCGAGATCACCTCCCAAAAGATGATCGAAACCAGGGCTTGACTCTCCAGCCGGATGTGTATTAAGCTGGCAGGGTTGCCCCGAATCGGGCAGAACATGCAGTAAAAAGTGTTGTTTGAGAACTCAATAGTGTGTTTGGTGTTTTTGTTTGTTGTTGTTTTTTGACTACATTCCGCACCCCCCGTGTGTGGGTGTAGTCGTTTTTTCAGATGCCAGTTCATGGTGTCTTTTTGTTAGGTCAGATTTTCTCTGATTGTGAATTCACCTCGGTTTCCGAGGAGTTTTTGTTTGGAGAGTTTGATCCTGGCTCAGGACGAACGCTGGCGGCGTGCTTAACACATGCAAGTCGAACGGAAAGGCCCTTCGGGGTACTCGAGTGGCGAACGGGTGAGTAACACGTGGGTGATCTGCCCTGCACATCGGGATAAGCCTGGGAAACTGGGTCTAATACCGGATAGGACCACGGGATGCATGTCCTGTGGTGGAAAGCTTTTGCGGTGTGGGATGGGCCCGCGGCCTATCAGCTTGTTGGTGGGGTGACGGCCTACCAAGGCGACGACGGGTAGCCGGCCTGAGAGGGTGTCCGGCCACACTGGGACTGAGATACGGCCCAGACTCCTACGGGAGGCAGCAGTGGGGAATATTGCACAATGGGCGCAAGCCTGATGCAGCGACGCCGCGTGGGGGATGACGGCCTTCGGGTTGTAAACCTCTTTCACCATCGACGAAGGTTCGGGGTTTCCCGGATTGACGGTAGGTGGAGAAGAAGCACCGGCCAACTACGTGCCAGCAGCCGCGGTAATACGTAGGGTGCGAGCGTTGTCCGGAATTACTGGGCGTAAAGAGCTCGTAGGTGGTTTGTCGCGTTGTTCGTGAAATCTCACGGCTTAACTGTGAGCGTGCGAGCGATACGGGCAGACTTGAGTACTGCAGGGGAGACTGGAATTCCTGGTGTAGCGGTGGAATGCGCAGATATCAGGAGGAACACCGGTGGCGAAGGCGGGTCTCTGGGCAGTAACTGACGCTGAGGAGCGAAAGCGTGGGGAGCGAACAGGATTAGATACCCTGGTAGTCCACGCCGTAAACGGTGGGTACTAGGTGTGGGTTTCCTTCCTTGGGATCCGTGCCGTAGCTAACGCATTAAGTACCCCGCCTGGGGAGTACGGCCGCAAGGCTAAAACTCAAAGGAATTGACGGGGGCCCGCACAAGCGGCGGAGCATGTGGATTAATTCGATGCAACGCGAAGAACCTTACCTGGGTTTGACATGCACAGGACGCCGGCAGAGATGTCGGTTCCCTTGTGGCCTGTGTGCAGGTGGTGCATGGCTGTCGTCAGCTCGTGTCGTGAGATGTTGGGTTAAGTCCCGCAACGAGCGCAACCCTTGTCTCATGTTGCCAGCGGGTAATGCCGGGGACTCGTGAGAGACTGCCGGGGTCAACTCGGAGGAAGGTGGGGATGACGTCAAGTCATCATGCCCCTTATGTCCAGGGCTTCACACATGCTACAATGGCCGGTACAAAGGGCTGCGATGCCGCGAGGTTAAGCGAATCCTTTTAAAGCCGGTCTCAGTTCGGATCGGGGTCTGCAACTCGACCCCGTGAAGTCGGAGTCGCTAGTAATCGCAGATCAGCAACGCTGCGGTGAATACGTTCCCGGGCCTTGTACACACCGCCCGTCACGTCATGAAAGTCGGTAACACCCGAAGCCAGTGGCCTAACCCTTTGGGAGGGAGCTGTCGAAGGTGGGATCGGCGATTGGGACGAAGTCGTAACAAGGTAGCCGTACCGGAAGGTGCGGCTGGATCACCTCCTTTCTAAGGAGCACCACGAAAAGCACTCCAATTGATGGGGTGCGAGCCGTGAGGGGTTCTCGTCTGTAGTGGACGGGACTCGGGTGCACAACAACAAGCAAGCCAGACACACTATTGGGTCCTGAGGCAACACTCGGGGTATCACCCGGCTGTTGTCCCACCATCTTGGTGGTGGGGTGTGGTGTTTGAGAATTGGATAGTGGTTGCGAGCATCAAACGAAGACGTCGCCGTTCACGGTGGCGTGTTCTTTTGTGCAATTTTATTCTTTGGTTTTTGTAGTGTTTGTAAGTGTCTAAGGGCGCATGGTGGATGCCTTGGCATCGAGAGCCGATGAAGGACGTGGGAGGCTGCGATATGCCTCGGGGAGCTGTCAACCGAGCTTTGATCCGAGGATTTCCGAATGGGGAAACCCAGCACGAGTGATGTCGTGTTACCCGTACCTGAATATATAGGGTACGGGGGGGAACGCGGGGAAGTGAAACATCTCAGTACCCGTAGGAAAAGAAAACAATTGTGATTCCGCTAGTAGTGGCGAGCGAACGCGGAAAATGGCTAAACCGTATGCATGTGATACCGGGTAGGGGTTGTGTGTGCGGGGTTGTGGGAATGATCTTCTTGGTTCTACCTGACCAGGAGGCAGTCAGAAAGTGTCGTAGTTAGCGGAAGTGGCCTGGGATGGTCTGCCATAGACGGTGAGAGCCCGGTACGCGAAAACTTGGCACCTGCCTTGATCAATCTCCCGAGTAGCAGCGAGCCCGTGGAATTTGCTGTGAATCTGCCGGGACCACCCGGTAAGCCTAAATACTTCTCGATGACCGATAGCGGATTAGTACCGTGAGGGAATGGTGAAAAGTACCCCGGGAGGGGAGTGAAAGAGTACCTGAAACCGTGCGCCTACAATCCGTCAGAGCCTCCTTGTGGGGTGATGGCGTGCCTTTTGAAGAATGAGCCTGCGAGTCAGGGACATGTCGCAAGGTTAACCCGTGTGGGGTAGCCGCAGCGAAAGCGAGTCTGAATAGGGCGCATCCCCGTTAGGGGTGTAGTGGCATGTTCTGGACCCGAAGCGGAGTGATCTACCCATGGCCAGGGTGAAGCGCGGGTAAGACCGCGTGGAGGCCCGAACCCACTTAGGTTGAAGACTGAGGGGATGAGCTGTGGGTAGGGGTGAAAGGCCAATCAAACTCCGTGATAGCTGGTTCTCCCCGAAATGCATTTAGGTGCAGCGTTGCGTGGTTCACCACGGAGGTAGAGCTACTGGATGGCCGATGGGCCCTACTAGGTTACTGACGTCAGCCAAACTCCGAATGCCGTGGTGTCAAGCGTGGCAGTGAGACGGCGGGGGATAAGCTCCGTACGTCGAAAGGGAAACAGCCCAGATCGCCGGCTAAGGCCCCAAAGCGTGTGCTAAGTGGAAAAGGATGTGCAGTCGCAGAGACAACCAGGAGGTTGGCTTAGAAGCAGCCACCCTTGAAAGAGTGCGTAATAGCTCACTGGTCAAGTGATTGTGCGCCGATAATGTAGCGGGGCTCAAGCACACCGCCGAAGCCGCGGCACATCTACTTTTGTAGGTGTGGGTAGGGGAGCGTCCCTCATTCAGCGAAGCCATCTGGTAACGGGTGGTGGAGGGTGGGGGAGTGAGAATGCAGGCATGAGTAGCGAATAGGCAAGTGAGAACCTTGCCCGCCGAAAGACCAAGGGTTCCTGGGCCAGGCCAGTCCGCCCAGGGTGAGTCGGGACCTAAGGCGAGGCCGACAGGCGTAGTCGATGGACAACGGGTTGATATTCCCGTACCCGTGTGTGCGCGCCCGTGATGAATCAATTGTGCTAACCACCCAAATGGTCGCTGATCAATCCCTTCGGGGTGCGACGGTGACCGGCTGCGTGGGACCCCGGTTGGTAGTAGTCAAGCGAAGGGGTGACGCAGGAAGGTAGCCGTACCAGTCAGTGGTAATACTGGGGCAAGCCCGTAGGGAAAGCGATAGGCAAATCCGTCGCTCATTAATCCTGAGAGGTGACGCATAGCCGATTGAGGCGAATTCGGTGATCCTCTGCTGCCAAGAAAAGCCTCTAGCGAGTTCACACACGGCCCGTACCCCAAACCAACACAGGTGGTCAGGTAGAGAATACCAAGGCGTACGAGATAACTATGGTTAAGGAACTCGGCAAAATACCCCCGTAACTTCGGGAGAAGGGGGACCGGCATGCCGTGAACACCCTTGCGGTGGGAGCGGAAACCGGTCGCAGAAACCAGTGAGAAGCGACTGTTTACTAAAAACACAGGTCCGTGCGAAGTCGCAAGACGATGTATACGGACTGACGCCTGCCCGGTGCTGGAAGGTTAAGAGGACCCGTTAACTCGTAAGGGTGAAGCGGAGAATTTAAGCCCCAGTAAACGGCGGTGGTAACTATAACCATCCTAAGGTAGCGAAATTCCTTGTCGGGTAAGTTCCGACCTGCACGAATGGCGTAACGACTTCTCAACTGTCTCAACCATAGACTCGGCGAAATTGCACTACGAGTAAAGATGCTCGTTACGCGCGGCAGGACGAAAAGACCCCGGGACCTTCACTATAGCTTGGTATTGTTGTTCGGTACGGTTTGTGTAGGATAGGTGGGAGACTGTGAAACTCTAACGCTAGTTAGGGCGGAGTCGTTGTTGAAATACCACTCTGATCGTATTGGACACCTAACGTCGAACCGTATATCCGGTTCACGGACAGTGCCTGGTGGGTAGTTTAACTGGGGCGGTTGCCTCCTAAAATGTAACGGAGGCGCCCAAAGGTTCCCTCAACCTGGACGGCAATCAGGTGTTGAGTGTAAATGCACAAGGGAGCTTGACTGCGAGACTTACAAGTCAAGCAGGGACGAAAGTCGGGATTAGTGATCCGGCACCTCTGAGTGGAAGGGGTGTCGCTCAACGGATAAAAGGTACCCCGGGGATAACAGGCTGATCTTCCCCAAGAGTCCATATCGACGGGATGGTTTGGCACCTCGATGTCGGCTCGTCGCATCCTGGGGCTGGAGCAGGTCCCAAGGGTTGGGCTGTTCGCCCATTAAAGCGGCACGCGAGCTGGGTTTAGAACGTCGTGAGACAGTTCGGTCTCTATCCGCCGCGCGCGTCAGAAACTTGAGGAAACCTGTCCCTAGTACGAGAGGACCGGGACGGACGAACCTCTAGTGCACCAGTTGTTCCACCAGGAGCACTGCTGGATAGCTACGTTCGGACAGGATAACCGCTGAAAGCATCTAAGCGGGAAACCTTCTCCAAGATCAGGTTTCTCACCCTCTAGGAGGGATAAGGCCCCCAGCAGACCACTGGATTGATAGGCCAGACCTGGAAGCTCAGTAATGAGTGCAGGGAACTGGCACTAACCGGCCGAAAACTTACCAACACAACCAATCGCAACCACTATCTGTTCCCCGGCTTGATTGCCGTGGACACCACACCCCCCATCAACACAACTTGCATGTGCGAATTAAATAGAGTTACGGCGGCCACAGCGACAGGGAAACGCCCGGTCCCATCCCGAACCCGGAAGCTAAGCCTGTCAGCGCCGATGATACTGCCCTTTTTGGGGTGGAAAAGTAGGACACCGCCGAACATACACAAAAACACCCCCATTCATTTGGGGGTGTTTTTGTATTTCCGGAAATGGCTCACCATGGATATCTGGGAGCGTATCGCCAGCGCGCGGAATGGCCGTAGAGTTTCGCCGTGCGGTTGAGACTTTCGGCCGCCCGGTTCCCGCGGCGGCTCAGTCGAACAGTGTCGGCTCGGCCGGCACCCGCCGGCGCTCCAATTCGAGCAACGTCTGCTTGCGGTCGAGTCCACCGCCGTACCCGGTCAACTTCCCGCCGGCTCCGATGACCCGATGGCACGGCACGATGACGGCGATCGGATTGTGGCCGTTGGCCAGCCCGACCGCACGCGCGGCGCCGGGAGCGCCGATCTGCCGAGCGATTTCCCCATAGGACCGGGTTTCGCCGTAGGGAATCGTGGTCAATGCCGTCCAGACCCGGCGCTGGAATTCGGTGCCGCACAATTCCATCTCGACATCGAAATCGCTGAGGTCGCCGGTGAAATAGGCATTCAACTGTTTGACCGCGTCATCGAACGCGCTGTCGTCCAGATGCCAATCGGCGCGACTGGGCTCATACGTCTGGTCCACCATGCGCAGATTGGTCAGCACCCCGTCCCGGCCGGCCAGCGTCAGCGGGCCGATCGGGCTCTCGATAGTGCGATAGACGATCATGCGATTTCCTTTGACGAATTCTGGGACGACGAATTCCGGGGCGGCGAGTCCTGGGGCGGCCACACATTGACCGGATGTTCGAGCGTGGTCCACAGATGCTGGGTGGCATAGGAGCGCCACGGCCGCCAGCGTGCGCTGTGGGCCACCAGGGCCCGCTCCTGCTCGGGCAGTCCCAGTGTTCTGGCTGCCGTCCGCAAGCCGAGGTCGCTGGCCGGAAAGGCGTCGGGATCACCCAGGCCGCGCATGGCGATCACCTCCGCAGTCCACGGACCGATACCGGGCAGATCGAGCAGTCGTCGTCGCGCGCGGGCCCAGTCGCAGCCGGGGTCGAGGATGACACGGCCCGCGGCCAACGCGTCGATCAGTCCGGTCACCGTCCGGCGCCGCGTTTGCGGCACGGCCAGATGGACTGGGTCGATGTCGGCGAGTTGCTCGACGGACGGGAAGGTGTGGGTCAACCCGCCGGCGGGATCCTGCACCGGGTCGCCGTAGGCCGCCACCAACCGTGCGGCGTGGGTGCGGGCGGCTTTGGTCGATACCTGCTGCCCGAGCACCGTCCGAATTGCCAGTTCGGATTCGTCGACCGTGCGCGGGATGCGTTGTCCCGGCGCCTTGGCAACCGCTGCGGCCAACTCCGGGTCGCTGCTCAGCGCTTCGACCACCGCTTCGGGATCGGCGTCGAGGTCCAGCAGCCGTCGGCACCTGGCAGTGGCGCTGGCCAGGTCGCGAAAGTCAGCCAGCACCAGCAGGCAGCGGACGTGGTCGGGGGCAGGTGTCAAGGTCACCACACCGTTGCCGTGGGCGAGTCGCAACGTCCGGCGCAGCGAGCCGGCGCGGACCTCCTCGCACCCCGGCACCGCGGTGGCCGCCAGGTGGCCGAACACGCCCTCGTAGGCGAACGGGGTGCGGACCGGAAGGCGCAATGTGAGCGTTCCGGCGGTGGGGAGCGCTGGACGACGCCCCGCCGCCCGGGCGCGCAGCGCCGTCGGCGTGCTGTCGCACGTCAGTCGCACCGTGTCGTTGAACTGCCGGATGCTGGAAAATCCGGCGGCAAACGCGACGTCGCCGAAGGGCAGGTTCGTGGTCTCGATCAGCACCCGGGCGGCCTGCATCCGTTGGGCGCGGGCCAGGGCGAGCGGGCCGGCGCCCACCTCAGCCTGCAGCAACCGCTCCAGCTGCCGGGTGGTGTAACCGAGGCGGATGGCCAGTCCGGTGACGCCTTCGCGGTCCACCGTGCCGTCGGCGATGAGTCGCATCGCCCGCGCCACGACGTCGCCGCGCACGTTCCACTCCGGCGAACCCGGGGAAGCGTCCGGACGACACCGCTTACAGGCTCGGAAGCCTTCGCGCTGGGCGGCCGCCGCCGTCGGGAGGAACCGCACGTTGCGGGCCAGTGGCGGCGGCACCGGGCAGCTGGGCCGGCAGTAGATCCGGGTGGTCAGCACCGCGATGACGAACCAGCCGTCGAACCGGGCGTCCTTGGCCTGGACCGCCCGATAGCAGCGTTCGAAATCGTCGTGCACCCTTCAACAGTTACACCGTCGGGCCGACATGACTGGCGGAAAAACGACATCAGGGTGCAGCGGATCAGTCCCCGCCGCCGCACCCGCCCCCGCAACCGCTGTCGCCGCTGCAACCGTCGCCGCCACCGCCGCAACCTCCGTCGCCGTCGTTGCGCCGGGAGCGGCGCCCGGCGTCCCAGTCGTCGCCGCGTGGATCTCGCAGGGCGCTGATCGCGGCCCTCGCGCCCAGCAGAACGAGGGATGCCAGCACCCCGCAGATTATCCAGCCGGCGCTGTCCATGGGCACAGGCTACTCGCGTCAGCAAACACTGCAAGGGCGTATACCTGGCGCTTGGGCCCACTACCGCAACCGTCGGCGCCGCAACTGCCTGCGCCGTACAGCGGCAGCGCTACTTCTTCTGTTCAGCCTGCTTTGCGGGTTCAGCCGGCTCAGCGGGCGAGGCCAGCCGGGTGCGGTGATCGTGGCCACGCAGTTTGACGTGTCTGCCCAGCGTCCACCGCGCCTGCTCTTCCTCGCTGGCGTCTTCCACCGTCTGCGCCGACGCCAGCAACCGTCCCGGTTTGGATTTCGCCAACTCGCACAGCCGTGCGGCCTCGTTGACCGGCTCGCCGATCACCGTGTACTCGAAGCGCTCCTTGGCGCCGACATTGCCGGCGACCACCTGCCCGGCCGCCACGCCGATACCCGCTTTGCATTCGGGCATTTCCTTGGCCAGCCGGTCGGCGATCGACCGGGCCGCGGCCAGCGCCGAGTCCTCGGGGGAATCGAGATGATTCGGGGCTCCGAAGATCGCCAGCGAGGCGTCGCCCTCGAATTTGTTGACCAGGCCGCAGTGTGCGTCGACCTCCTCGACGACGATCGTGAAGAACCCGTTCAGCATCTGCACGACCTCAGCGGGCGGGCGTTTGCTCACCAACTGCGTCGAGCCGACGATGTCGATGAAGACGACGGCGACGTGGCGTTCCTCGCCGCCGAGCTTGGGTTTTTCGCGTTCGGCGGCCAACGCCACTTCACGCCCGACATGGCGACCGAACAGATCGCGCACCCGCTCGCGCTCGCGCAGCCCGTCGACCATCGTGTTGAATCCCCGCTGCAGCTCACCGAGCTCGGTGCCGTCGAACACAACCAGGTCGCCGCGCAGGTCGCCCTGCTCGACGCGCCTGAGCGCTGATCGCACCACCCGCACCGGGGTGGCCGTCAGCCACGCCAGGATCCACATCAACGTGAAACCGAAGATCAGCGTGACCGTCGAGATGATCAGCACTCCGACCGCGAACTGGGTCTGAGTCAGGTTGCGCAGCACCATCTCGAAGACCGCCATCAGGCCGATGCCGACGACGGGCACACCCGAACCGAGCAGCCACACCAGGATGGTGCGCCCCATGATGCCCGAGGACAGTCGCCGGGGCGGGGGTCCGGCCTCGAGTGCTTTTGCGGCAACCGGCCGCAGGGCGAACTCGGTGAGCAGATAGCTGCTGGTGGTCACCAGCAGCCCGCAAAAGCCAACCGCCACCAGGAATCTCGGGACGAACATGGTGTTGGCGATCCCGTAGAGGATGGTCAGCAGTGCGGTGCCGATGCCCCACAAGATCAGATGGCCGACCGCGACACGCCACGGGGCCATGAAGGTGTTGCGTTCATCCTTTTCGGTGGGTGCGCGGTCCTCGATCGCCCAGCGCAACGACTCCACGGTGCCGCGGGTGATCCCGTAAGTGCCTACCGCCAGTGCGACGACGATGTAGCTCGGGTTGACGATGAACGTGAGCCAGATCGGTGCGTCGTCGAAAATGCTCGGCACCGGCACGGCGACGGTCACCAGCAACACGGCGACGGCGATGCCGATCAGATTCGCCCCCAGAATGAGGACGGTCATGATCACCTGGATGCGGACCCGTCGGCGGTGCGGGTCTTCTGCGACACGTCCGAGCAGCCAGGAGCCGTACGCGGGGGTATCCGGTCGTCCGCTCTGCCGGGTCAGCTTCTCCAGCAAGCGGCCCAACCGCTGGGCAAAGGTCGGCTTGGACGGCATCGTGGCGCCAGCCTAGTTTGTCGAGACGTTGCAGGCTCGCTCGGGTTTCGCGGGCAGGCTCTAAGGTGGTCGGGTGCGTCTCGTCATCGCCCAGTGCACCGTGGACTACATCGGCCGGCTCACCGCACACCTGCCGTCCGCGCGGCGGCTGCTGTTGTTCAAGGCCGACGGCTCGGTCAGCGTGCACGCCGACGATCGTGCCTACAAGCCGCTCAACTGGATGAGCCCGCCGTGCTGGCTGAGCGAGGAACCGGGGCCGGTGTGGGTGGTGACGAACAAGTCCGGTGAGCAGTTGCGCATTACCGTCGAGGCGATCGAACACGACTCCAGCCACGAGCTGGGCATCGACCCGGGACTGGTCAAGGACGGCGTCGAAGCTCACCTGCAGGCGCTGCTCGCCGAGCACGTCCAGCTACTCGGCGAGGGCTATACGTTGGTGCGTCGCGAGTACATGACCGCGATCGGCCCGGTGGACCTGCTGTGCCGGGACGAGAAGGGCGGCTCGGTCGCGGTGGAGATCAAGCGCCGCGGCGAGATCGACGGTGTGGAGCAGCTCACCCGTTATCTGGAACTGCTGAACCGCGACAGCGTGCTGGCTCCCGTGCAGGGGGTGTTCGCCGCCCAGCAGATCAAGCCGCAGGCCCGCACCCTGGCCACTGATCGTGGGATCCGTTGTCTGACATTGGATTACGACAAGATGCGGGGTATGGACAGCGACGAGTATCGGCTGTTCTGATGACGCGGCGCCGCAAACCGCCACTTAGGGCGCCGTCGCTGGCGCCGCGCCGGCTGGAGACCGGGCCGGACGGCTACGAGTACGAGGTGCGCCCGATCGCCGCGGCGCGGGCCGTCAAGACCTATCGCTGTCCCGGATGTGATCACGAAATACGTTCCGGCACAGCACATGTGGTGGCATGGTTAGCTGAAACCGCGGCCGCGGTGGCGGACCGGAGGCATTGGCACACGCCGTGCTGGACCAATCGGGCCAACCGCGGGCCGACCCGCAGGTGGTCCTAACGCTCGGCCGGTTCGACCAATTCGATCAACACCCCACCGGCGTCCTTGGGGTGGATGAAGTTGATCCGGGAGTTTGCGGTGCCGCGCCGGGGAGCGTCGTAGACCAGGCGCACGCCCTGGGCCCGCAGCTGCTCGCACATCGCGTCGAGGTCCCTGATCCGGCAGGCCAGCTGCTGGATGCCGGGGCCGCGCTTGTCGATGAACTTCGCGATCACCGAGGTCTCGTCGAGCGGGGCCATCAGCTGGATCTGTGCGCTGGTGCCGGGCACGGCCAACATCGCCTCACGAATGCCCTGGTCGTCGTTGATTTCCTCGTGCACCAGGATCATGCCCAGGTGGTCGTTGTACCACTCGATGGCGGCGTCGAGGTCGGCGACTGCGATGCCGACGTGATCGAGGCCGGTAACCAGTGAGGTAGCCAGACTCTGACGGGCGTCAACTTGATCGGTCGTCATCTCCTAAAGGTAACCTCATAGAGACAAAACCACACTTCCGGGTTGGCGCGGCCAGCCCTTCGGTGTGCGCTGAGGAGGATTCATGACGACGTCGGTGATCGTTGCTGGAGCGCGGACACCTATCGGCAAGTTGATGGGGTCGCTGAAGGATTTCAGCGGCAGCGATCTGGGTGCCATCGCGATCAAAGGTGCCCTGGAGAAGGCGAACGTGCCGGCTTCCGCGGTCCAGTACGTGATCATGGGCCAGGTCTTGACCGCCGGGGCCGGGCAGATGCCCGCCCGCCAGGCTGCGGTGGCAGCCGGTATCGGCTGGGACGTGCCGTCGCTGACGATCAACAAGATGTGTTTGTCCGGGATCGACGCGATCGCCCTGGCCGACCAGCTCATTCGTGCCGGTGAGTTCGATGTCGTGGTCGCCGGTGGTCAGGAGTCCATGACCAGGGCGCCGCACCTGCTGATGGACAGCCGATCGGGCTACAAGTACGGCGACGTCACGGTGCGCGACCACATGGCCTACGACGGGCTGCACGACGTGTTCACCGATCAGCCGATGGGTGCGCTGACCGAGCAGCGAAATGACACCGACAAGTTCACCCGTCAGCAGCAGGACGAATACGCGGCGCAGTCCCACCAGAAAGCGGCCGCGGCCTGGAAGGACGGTGTGTTCGCCGACGAGGTCGTACCGGTGGAAATCCCGCAGCGCAAGGGTGATCCGCTGCAGTTCGCCGAGGATGAGGGCATCCGCGCGAACACCACCGCCGACTCGCTCGCCGGCCTCAAACCGGCGTTCCGCAAGGACGGCACGATCACCGCGGGATCCGCGTCGCAGATCTCCGACGGCGCGGCCGCGGTCGTGGTGATGAACAAGGCAAAAGCCCAGGAACTCGGGTTGTCCTGGCTGGTCGAGATCGGTGCGCACGGCGTGGTCGCCGGACCGGACTCGACCCTGCAGTCCCAGCCCGCCAACGCCATCAAGAAGGCGCTGGACCGCGAGGGTATCTCGGTCGAGGATCTCGACGTCGTGGAAATCAACGAGGCCTTCGCCGCGGTGGCCCTGGCCTCCACGCAGGAGCTGGGGATCGACCCGGAGAAGGTCAACGTCAACGGCGGTGCGATCGCCGTCGGACACCCGATCGGGATGTCCGGGGCACGCATCACGCTGCACGTGGCGCTGGAGCTGGCCCGCCGCGGATCGGGCTACGGGGTGGCAGCACTGTGTGGTGCCGGCGGCCAGGGCGACGCGCTGATCCTGCGGGCCGGCTAGCGCGCCGACGAGTTTGCTGGCGGACCACCGATCCGACACCTTTACAGTTTCTGTGAGATTTGTCATATGAGTTTCCGAAAGCCCCGGAGGGCGCCGTCGGTGGTGCGAAGCGGCGTGACAGACTTGACGGCGTGACACGTCCACGGCCCTCGATCGGGCCAGCGTTGGCCGGTGCGGTCGACCTGTCCGGTCTCAAGCAACGCGCGCAACAGAAGGCGGCGACCCCCGCGGCCGCTCCGCAGTCCGGCGACCGAAGCGACCCCGGTGACGTAGCGGTCATTCAGGTCACCGAGGCCAACTTTGAAGACGAGGTGATCAACCGGTCCGACGAAGTCCCCGTCGTGGTGCTGCTGTGGTCACCGCGCAGCGAGGTCTGCGTCGAGTTGCTCGAGACGCTGGCGGGTCTGGCCGCCGCGGACAACGGCAAGTGGGCGCTGGCTTCGGCCAACGTCGACGCCGCGCCCGGGATGGCCCGGGTGTTCGGGGTGCAAGCGGTCCCGACGGTGGTGGCTCTGGCCGCGGCGCAACCGATTTCGAGTTTCCAGGGTCCGCAGCCGGCGGATCAGTTGCGCAGCTGGATCGACAAGCTGCTGGACGCGACCGCGGGTAAGTTGCGGGGGCCGGGAACTGTGGGAGAGCCGGCGCAGGTCGACCCGGCGCTGGCCCAGGCCCGGGCGGAATTGGAAGCCGGCGATTTCGCCGCGGCCAAAGCGTCCTACCAGGCGATCCTGGACGCCAACCCGGGCAGCGTCGAAGCCAAGGGCGCCATCCGCCAGATCGACTTCCTCACCCGCGCCACCGCGCAGCGACCGGACGCCGTCCTGGTTGCCGACGCCGCGCCCGAGGACATCGACGCCGCGTTCGCCGCGGCCGACGTGCAGATCCTGAACCAGGACGTCGCCGGGGCGTTCCAGCGACTGACCGCCCTGGTGCGGCGTACCTCCGGAGACGAGCGCGGCAAGGTGCGCACGCGGCTGATCGAGTTGTTCGAGCTGTTCGACCCGGCCGACCCCGAGGTCGTGGCCGGGCGGCGCAACCTCGCCAACGCGCTGTACTGAGACCTGCGCCGGTTACTCGGGTTCCAGCCACAACGCCGACATCGGCGGCAGCACCATCACCGCCGACGCGGGGCGTCCGTGCCAGGGATCCTCGGTGGCATCCACGCCACCGAGATTGCCGATCCCCGAGCCGTTGTAGACCGTCGCATCGGTGTTGAGCACCTCGCGCCAGCGGCCGGCGGCGGGCAGGCCCATCCGGTAGTTGGCGTGCTCGGCACCGGCGAAGTTGAACACACACGCCAGCACCGAACCGTCGCTGCCGTAACGCAGGAAACTCAACACGTTGTTGGCCGAGTCATTGGCATCGATCCAGGAGTAGCCCTCCGGGGTGGTGTCCTGACTCCACAGCGCCGGGTGGCTGGTGTAGATGCCGTTCAGGTCGCGCACCAATCGCAGTGTCCCGTTGGAGAATCCCTGCTCGTCGAGCTGCCACCAGTCCAGGCCGCGTTCCTCGGACCACTCGGCACGTTGCCCGAACTCCTGACCCATGAACAGCAGTTGCTTGCCCGGGTGGGCCCACTGGTAGGCGAGCAGGCTGCGCAACCCGGCCGCTTTGGCGTGGTTGTCGCCCGGCATCCGGCCCCACAGCGTGCCCTTGCCGTGCACCACCTCGTCGTGACTCAGTGGCAGCACGTAGTTCTCGCTGAAGGCATACAACAGCGAGAACGTCATCTCGTGGTGGTGATAGTTGCGATAGATGGGATCACGGCTGAGGTAGTCGAGTGTGTCGTGCATCCAGCCCATATTCCACTTCATCGAAAAGCCAAGGCCGCCAAGGTTCGTCGGGCGGGTGACACCCGGCCACGACGTCGACTCCTCGGCAATGGTGACGATGCCCGGCGCGGCCTTGTGTGCGGTGGCGTTCATCTCCTGCAGGAACTGCACCGCCTCCAGATTCTCCCGCCCGCCGTAAATGTTCGGCGTCCAACCGTCGGCCGGACGCGAATAATCCAGGTAGAGCATCGAAGCCACCGCATCCACCCGCAGCCCGTCGATGTGGAACTGGTCGAGCCAGTACAACGCGTTGGCCACCAGGAAGTTTCGTACCTCTGGTCGGCCGAAGTCGAAAACGTAGGTGCCCCAATCCAGTTGCTCGCCGCGCTTGGGGTCAGAATGCTCGTAGAGGGGCGTTCCGTCGAACCGGCCCAGCGCCCACGAGTCCTTGGGGAAGTGGGCCGGCACCCAGTCCACGATGACGCCGACACCCGCTCGGTGCAGGGCGTCCACCACCGCTCGGAACTCGTCGGGTGTGCCGAACCGGGAGGACGGCGCATAGTACGAGGTGACCTGGTACCCCCACGACCCGCCGAACGGATGCTCGGCCACGGGCAACAGCTCCACGTGGGTGAAACCCTGTTCGACAACGTATTCGGTCAGCTCATGGGCGAGCTGCCGATAGGTCAGGCCGGGCCGCCACGAGCCCAGATGCACTTCCAGGGTGCTCATCGGCTCGAACACCGGGTTGCGTTGCGCGCGGCGGGCGATCCACTCGTCGTCGGTCCAGGTGTAGCGGCTCACCGTCACCCGCGACGCGGTCTGCGGCGGCACCTCGGTGCCGAAGGCGAACGGGTCGGCGCGGTCGGACACCACTCCGTCGGCGCCGTGCACGCGGAACTTATAGAGGCCGTCGACGGGAAAGTCCGGCCAGAACAATTCCCATACGCCCGAGGAGCCCAGCGTGCGCATCGGGGCGTCGTTGCCCGTCCATCCGTTGAACTCACCAATCAGACTGACTCCGTTTGCATTCGGCGCCCACACTGCGAAGGACACCCCGTCGACCACCCCGTCGGGCGTGGTGAAAGATCGGGGATGAGCGCCGAGCACTTCCCAGAGCCGTTCGTGGCGGCCCTCGGCGAACAGGTGCAGGTCCACTTCGCCGAGGGTGGGCAGGAACCGGTAGGCGTCGGCAACGACATGTGGGGCGGCGCCTCGAGGATCTCCGTAGGTCACTTCCAACCGGTAGTCGACCAGGTCGACGAAGGGCAGCACGACCGCGAACAATCCGGAACCGATGTGCTGCAACGGGAATCGCTGGTCGCCGACCAACGCGACCACGCTGGTCGCGTGCGGGCGGAAGGTCCGGACCACCGTGTGATCGCCGTATTCGTGGGCGCCCAGGACACTGTGCGGATTGTGATGCACGCCTGCCGTCAACCGGTCCAACTCGGCGGGGTCGGGCGCCAGGTGTGCCGTGGCGAGATCAGTTCGATTCATTTCCTGTCACCTCCTGCGCAGCAGGGTGCGTCGGGCCTCGTCGGGCATGACCGGCATGTTCACGATGTGCGCCACTGCCCGGCCCGGATCGAGGCGGACGTAATTGGCTTGCCCCCATTGATATTCCTCACCGGTGATCTCGTCGCGCACCCAGAACCGTTCGTAGGGCTCCATACCCAACGCCTCCATGTCCAACCACAGCGTCGACTCCTCGGGTCCGAACGCGTTGAGCGTCACCACCACCAGCACGCAGTCACCGGTAGCCGCGTCGAACTTGCTGAAGGCCAGCAGGGCGTCGTTGTCCAAGTGGTGGAAATGGATGGTGCGCAGCTGCTGCAGCGCGGGATGCAGGCGGCGGATCTCGTTGAGCCGGGTGATGAACGGCTCCAGCGAATTCCCTTCGGCCAGCGCAGCCGCGAAGTCGCGCGGACGCAATTCGTATTTCTCCGAATCCAGGTACTCCTCGCTGCCTTCGCGCACCGCGCGGTGCTCGAACAGCTCGTATCCCGAGTACACCCCCCACGCCGGGCTCATCGTCGCGGCCAGCACCGCACGGATGGCGAACATGCCCGGCCCGTTGTGTTGCAGGATCGCATGCAGGATGTCCGGCGTGTTGACGAACAGGTTGGGGGTGCGGAAGTCGGCGAGTCTGGCGATGTCGTTGCCGAACTCGGTGAGTTCCCACTTGGCCGTGCGCCAGGTGAAATAGCTGTAGGACTGGGTGAAGCCCAGCTTGGCCAGGCCGTACTGGCGCGCCGGCGGAGTGAACGCCTCGGACAGGAACAACACGTCGGGGTCGACCGACTTGACCTGGCCGATCAACCAGGCCCAGAAGTTCGGCGGCTTGGTGTGCGGGTTGTCGACCCGAAAGAACTTGACGCCGTGGTCGATCCAGTACCGCACCACGCGCAGCACCTCGTCGTAGAGGCCGGCCGGGTCATTGTCGAAGTTGATCGGATAGATGTCCTGGTACTTCTTGGGCGGGTTCTCCGCGTATGCGATGGTGCCGTCGGGCAGCTCGGTGAACCAGTTGCGGTGGTCGCGGGCCCACGGATGGTCCGGCGCGCACTGCAGCGCCAGGTCCAGGGCAACTTCCAGACCGAGGTCGCGGGCGGCGGCGACGAAGTCATCGAAATCGTCGATGGTCCCGAGCTCTGGATGCACTGCGTCGTGGCCGCCTTCGTCGCTGCCGATCGCCCACGGCGACCCGACGTCTCCGGGCGCGGCAGTGGGATTGTTGTTGCGGCCCTTGCGGTGCACCTTGCCGATCGGGTGGATCGGCGGCAGGTAGACGATGTCGAAACCCATCGCGGCGATCCGGGGCAGCGCGGCCGCCGCGGTGGCGAAGGTGCCGTGCACCGGGTTGCCCTCAGCGTCCCAGCCGCCGGTCGAGCGCGGGAACATCTCGTACCACGAACCGAAACGGGCCAGCGGCCGGTCCACCCAGACGCCGAACTGCTCTCCGCGAGTGACCAACTCCCGCAACGGGAACGCGTCGAGCAGGTCTTCGATCTCAGGAGCGAGCGCCAACGCGGTGCGGGTGATCGGGTCACCTGGCGTCCGCAGCGCCGCCGCCGCGGCCAACAGCGGTTCCCGTTGCTGGCGGGGCACCCCCGCGGCCGCGCGGTCGAACAGCGCGGCGCCGACCAGTAAGTCGTTGGACAGTTCGCTCTCGCCTTGGCCTGCATCGAGTTTCGCCGTCAACCCGTGCCGCCAGGTGTGGATCGGATCACCCCAGCCCTCGACCCGGAACGCCCACAAGCCAACCCGGTCGGGCGCAAACTGGCCGTGGAAGACATATGGTTCCAGGCCGAGCGCCATCGGCAGGCGCAGCGGGCTATCGCGCTCGGACCCCTCGCTATCCGGGGCGGACTTGACCCCGCGCCCTTCGGTCACTTGCGGGTAGCGCGTCCCCAGATAGCGCACCACCAGCGTGGCTGCCACCGCGTCATGGCCCTCTCGCCACACCGCGGCACTGACCGGGATCACCTCGCCGACCACCGCTTTGGCGGGGTACATACCACACGAGACCACGGGCTGGACGTCGTCGATCTCGACACGACCGGGCACCAATCACTCCCATCCGATGTGCGGCCCCTGCTGCGCTGCATTGTCGCTGGAGGGTCCGGCTGCCCGGCTGCGTGGCGGCCCGGCCCTGGGCCGCATCGTGGCCGGAATATTCCTGAGCTGTTCACCCCGGTCGGCGCGTCGGTCGGTCATCGGGGTGTCGTTCTGGGTCGGTCTGTTGGCCTCTTTGCGCCCATACCCACCCTAGTGTCGGACTACACCGAAGGTGTCGAAGCCGACTGTCGAGGCGTTCCCGGCGGAAGGCTGCAGCCTGGCAAAACCTCAGTAAGGTTGAAATGCGTGAAAGCCCTCCGCCGCTTTACCGTCCGTGCTCACCTTCCCGACCGACTCGCCGCGCTGGACCAGCTGTCGACGAACCTGCGCTGGTCGTGGGAGAAATCCACCCAGGATCTGTTCGCGTCCATCGACGCTGAGCTGTGGTCCAGGTGCGGCAACGATCCGGTGGCGGTGCTCGGCGCCGTCAAGCCCGCGCGTCTAGACGAATTGGCGCTCGATGAGGATTTCCTGCGTCGACTGGACGCACTCGCCGCCGACTTGAACGACTATCTGACCAGGCCGCTGTGGTATCAGCAACAGGGAGACGAGGCAGCCCTGCCCACTGGGATCGCGTATTTCTCGATGGAGTTCGGTGTCGCCGAAGTGCTGCCCAATTACTCCGGCGGTCTCGGAATTCTGGCCGGCGACCACCTGAAATCCGCATCCGATCTGGGCCTGCCCCTGATCGCCGTCGGGTTGTACTACCGCTCCGGGTACTTCCGCCAGTCGTTGACCGCGGACGGTTGGCAGCAGGAGACCTACCCGTCGCTGGACCCGCAGGGACTGCCGCTGCGGTTGCTCACCGACGCCGCCGGCAGTCCGGTGCTGGTCGAGTTGGCCTTACCGGATTCCGCACAGCTGCGGGCGCGGGTCTGGGTCGCGCAGGTCGGCCGGGTGCCGCTGTTGCTGCTGGACTCCGACGTCCCGGAGAACGAGCACGAGTTGCGCGGCGTGACAGACCGGCTGTACGGCGGCGACCAGGAACACCGCATGGTCCAGGAGCTCCTGGCCGGGATCGGCGGGGTCCGCGCGATTCGCGCCTTCACTGCCGTCGAGGGGCTGCCGGCCCCGGAGGTCTTCCACATGAACGAGGGTCACGCCGGCTTCCTCGGGGTCGAGCGTATCCGCGAGCTGGTCACCGAATCGGGCCTGGACTACGACACCGCGCTGACGGTGGTGCGGTCCAGCACGGTGTTCACCACCCACACCCCGGTCCCGGCGGGCATCGACCGGTTCCCGGTGGACCTGGTGCGGCGCTACTTCGACGACCAGGGCGACGGCGTCCCGAAACTGCTGCCCGGGGTGCCCACCGCCCGGGTCCTGGCGCTGGGCGCCGAGGACGACCCGACCAAGTTCAACATGGCGCATATGGGCCTGCGGCTGGCGCAGCGCGCCAACGGCGTATCGCTGCTGCACGGTCAGGTCAGTCGCGCCATGTTCAACGAACTGTGGCCCGGATTCGACGCCGGTGAGGTGCCGATCGGGTCGATCACCAACGGGGTGCACGCCCGCACCTGGGCGGCGCCGCAGTGGTTACAGCTGGGCCGCGAGCTGGCCGGATCGGATTCGTTCAGCGGACCGGCCGTCTGGTTGCGGCTACAGCAGGTCGACCCGGGGCACCTGTGGTGGATCCGATGCGAACTGCGGGCGCTGCTGGTCGAGGACGTCCGGGCTCGGCTGCGCAGGTCGTGGCTGGAGCGCGGCGCATCAGAAGCCGAATTGAGTTGGATCGCAACCGCATTCGATCCGGATGTGCTTACCATGGGCTTCGCCCGACGGGTTCCGACCTACAAGCGGTTGACCCTGATGCTGCGCGATCCGGCTCGGCTGGAGCGGCTGCTGCTTGACGAGCACCGGCCGATCCAGCTGATCGTCGCCGGCAAGTCGCACCCGGCGGACGACGGCGGCAAGGCGCTGATCCAGCAGGTGGTGCGGTTCGCCGATCGACCGGAGGTGCGCCACCGCATCGCTTTCCTGCCGAACTACGACATGTCGATGGCCCGGCTGCTCTATTGGGGCTGCGATGTCTGGCTGAACAATCCGCTGCGGCCGCTGGAGGCCTGTGGCACCTCCGGCATGAAAAGCGCCCTCAACGGCGGCCTGAATCTGTCCATCCGCGACGGTTGGTGGGACGAGTGGTACGACGGCGAAAACGGTTGGGAGATACCGTCTGCCGACGGCGTGGCCGATGAACACCGGCGCGACGACCTGGAGGCGACCGCGCTGTACAACCTGCTCGAGCAGGCGGTGGCACCGAAATTCTACGAACGTGACGAGCACGGCACGCCGCCGCGCTGGATCGAGATGGTGCGGCACACGTTGCAGACACTCGGACCCAAGGTGCTGGCATCGCGGATGGTCACCGACTACGTCGAGCAGTACTACACCCCGGCGGCCCAGTCACTGCGCCGCACGGTCGCCGCTCCCGACGGTGGCCACGAGTTCGACGCGGCGCGCGAGCTCGCCGCGTACCGGCGCCGCGCCGAAGCGGCTTGGCCGAAAATCCACATCACCGACGTGGACAGCACCGGATTGCCCGACAGCCCGCTGCTCGGGTCGAAGCTGACGCTGACCGCGACCGTGCAACTGGCCGGACTGTCGCCCGACGAGGTAGCGGTGCAGGCGCTGCTGGGCCGGGTCGATGCCGGCGACGTGCTGCAGGATCCGATCGTGCTGGGAATGACCTACGCCGGCAGCGCCGACGGGGGCAACCAGGTGTTCTCCACCACGACGCCGCTGCCGATGGCCGGTGCGCTGGGCTACACCGTGCGGGTGCTGCCGCGGCATCCGATGCTGGCCGATAGCAGCGAACTAGGGCTGGTCACGCTCGCGTAGCTGTCGGCGAGCAGACGCAAAGGCCCCGGAAAAACGGCGTTTTAGGGTGCTTTTGCGTCTGCTCGCGCCAGGCGGGTGAGCGCCGCGCGGACCTGCCCGGCGTTGGTGGTCTGCCAGAACGGCGGCAGCGAGGCACGCAGGTACTCGCCGTAGCGTGCGGTGGCCATGCGCGAGTCCAGCACCGCCACCACGCCGCGGTCGCTGACCCGGCGCAGCAGCCGGCCCGACCCCTGCGCCAGCAGCAGCGCCGCATGGCTGGCCGCGACGGCCATGAACCCGTTGCCGCCGCGGGCGGCGACCGCGCGCTGACGTGCGCTCAGCAGCGGATCGTCCGGCCGCGGAAACGGGATGCGGTCGATCAGCACCAACGACAGCGACGGCCCCGGCACATCGACGCCCTGCCACAACGACAAGGTGCCGAACAGCGACGTGGCCGGATCGGCGCTGAACTGCTCCACCAACGCTGAGGTGCTGTCGTCACCCTGGCACAGCACCGGGGTGGACAACCGGTCGCGCATCACCTCGGCGGTGGCCCGGGCCGCGCGCATCGAGGAGAACAACCCCAGCGTGCGGCCACCGGCGGCGGTGATCAGATCGGCGATCTCGGCCAGCTGCTCAGCCGATCCGGTGCCGTCCCGGCCCGGCGGCGGGAGATGCGCGGCGATATAGAGGATGCCGGATTTCGCATGCTGGAACGGCGATCCGACGTCAAGGCCGCGCCAGGACGACTCGCCGCTCAGTCCCCAGGCCGCGGCCATCGCATCGAATGTCCCGCCGACCGTCAGCGTCGCCGACGTCAACACCGTCGTCGACCGGGTGAACACGTGGCTGGCCAGCAACCCGGCCACCGACAGGGGAGCCACCCGCAGCACTGCGCGCGGTGCACCGCGGTTGTCCTCGTGGTCGAGCCAGACAATGTCGGTGCGGTCGACCAGGGCCGGGCCGAACGAGGCGAGGACTCGAGCGGCGGTGTCGGAGATCTCGAGCAACGCTGCCGCGGCCTCCGCGCGCGCCGCGGCCGCCCTTGCATCGCTGGTGCCTTCGATCGCCGAGCGGGCCGCGGCAGCGGCGTCGCGCAGCGCGGTCAGGTAGGTCGCCAACTCGTCGTCGAGGTGGTCGATACGACCGGGCCGGGCCTCGTGGATCGCCGACGCGAAAGTCGTCGAAGCCGCTTCCAGGCGCTGGACCAGCTCGGGAGCCACCAGGCGGGCGATGCGTCGGGTGGCCACTCCCAGCGTCGCTGACGTCAGTTCCGCGGTCGCCACCGAGGTCACGCGATCGGCCAGCTCGTGCGCCTCGTCGACGACCAGCAACTGGTGTTCGGGCAGTACGGCCGAGTCGGACACCGCGTCGATGGCCAGCAGTGCGTGATTGGTGACGACGACATCGGCCCCGCCGGCGCGCCCCCGGGCCCGTTCCGAGAAGCATTCGGTGCCGAACGGGCACCGGGCCACGCCGATGCATTCCCGCGCCGAAACGCTGACCTGTGCCCAGGACCGGTCCGGTACACCAGGTTTGAGGTCGTCGCGGTCACCGGACTCGGTTGCCTCCGCCCATTCGGTGAGGCGTTGCACGTCGCGGCCCAGCGCGCTGACCGCCATCGGATTGAACAGTTCCTCCTGCGGTGCATCGGAATCCTCGGTATGCAGAGAACCATGGATCTTGTTCAGACACAGGTAGTTTCGTCGTCCCTTGAGTAGGGCGAACGTCGGCCGGCGCGGCAGCGCGTCGGCCAGCGCGTCGGCCAGCCGGGGCAGGTCGCGGTCGACGAGCTGGCGCTGTAGCGCGATCGTCGCCGTCGACACCACCACGGGTTCGTCGTCGCTCACCGCCCGCAGGATCGACGGGACCAGATATGCCAGCGACTTGCCGGTGCCGGTGCCGGCCTGCACCACCAGGTGCTCACCCGTGGCGAAGGCCTGCGCGACCGCAGCCGCCATCTCCTGCTGGCCGCGGCGCTCACTGCCGCCGAGCGCCGCCACGGCGGTGGCCAGCAGCGCCCCGACCGCTTCGGCCTCAGACACCGTCAGGCCGGGATGATCTGGGTCGGTATCGCCGGTTCGCCGGGCGACAAACTCAGGCCCTCCCAGGGCAGGCTACGCAACCCCGCGGCCACCCGCTCACGGACCGCGGCGAGGTCCTCGGCGGCGACCACCCGACCCGCGCGGACCAGCGGGGTGGTCAACACCCGGTGCGGCTCGTCGATGGCGGGTGCGCGCCCCGCCGGATGCACGATCTCCTCGGTGATGGTGCCGGTCGGCCGCGCCAACCGCAGCGCCGCCTTGCGACCGCCGTGCGACTGCTTCTGGCTGCTGCGCTTCTGCACCGGAATGCCGTCCACCTCAACGAGTTTGTAGACCATGCTGGCCGTCGGCGCCCCCGAACCGGTAACCAGCGAGGTGCCCACGCCGTAGCTGTCGACCGGTGCGGCGAGCAGGCCGGCGATGGAGAATTCGTCGAGGTCGCCGGTCAACACGATGCGGGTCCGCGGGGCGCCGAGATCGTCGAGTTGAGCGCGCACCTGGTGGGCCAGCACCGCGAGATCGCCCGAATCGATACGGACCGCACCCAACTCCGGTCCCGCGGCTGCTACCGCGTTGGCCACCCCCGTCGTCACGTCATAGGTGTCGACCAGCAGCGTGGTGCCGGGCCCCAGCGCATCGACCTGCGCCCGGAAAGCGCCCAACTCTTGGGGCCCGTCCCGCCCGGTATGAACCATGGTGAACGCGTGCGCGGCGGTCCCCACCGCGGGCACGCCGTACCGTCGGTGGGCCTCCAGATTGGAGCTGCCGGCGAAGCCGGCCAGGTAGGCGGCACGGGCCGCCGCGACCGCGGCGCGTTCGTGGGTACGCCGGGTGCCCATCTCGATCACCGGCCGGTTGCCCGCCGCGCAGACCATGCGCGCTGCGGCCGACGCGATCGCCGTGTCGTGATTGAAGATGGACAGCGCCAGGGTCTCCAGCAGCACGCATTCGGCGAAGCTGCCGTGCACCGACAACACCGGAGAGTGCGGGAAATACAGCTCGCCCTCGGCGTAACCGTCGATGTCGCCACCGAAGCGGAAGTCCCGCAGATAGTCCACCGTGTCGGGATCGAGGAACCCGGCCAGCAGATCGCAGGCGTCGTCATCGAATCTGAACTGCGGCAAGACTTCCAGCAGGCGGCCGGTTCCGGCTACCACGCCGTAGCGGCGGCCCGCCGGCAACCGGCGGGCGAACAGGTCCCAACTGGTCCGGCGGTGGGCGGTGCCGTCGCGCAGCGCCGCCGCCAGCATGGTCAATTCGTATTTGTCGGTCAGCAGCCCAGCTAATGCCGAGTCATTCACGTCGCCAACGGTATCGGCTGACTGCCCCGGTGTGCTCTCGGTATCCTTGCCGCATGGTGGTTGCGATAGCGCCGGCCAAGCCGGGTAGCACCGGGCAGCGCGAATCCGCGCCGGTCGAGGCTACGACGAGCCCGTGGGTCACCATCGTCTGGGACGATCCCGTCAATCTGATGACCTACGTGACGTATGTGTTCCAGAAGCTGTTCGGCTACAGCGAGCCCCATGCCACCAAGTTGATGCTGCAGGTGCACAACGAGGGCAAGGCCGTGGTGTCGTCGGGTAGCCGGGAGTCCATGGAAGTCGACGTATCCAAGCTGCATGCCGCCGGATTGTGGGCGACGATGCAGCAGGACCGCTGAGACCCGGGGCGGCCGGAAAACATCGTGCGCAAATGGAAGCGCGTCGAGACCCGCAGCGGTCCCCGTTTTCGGTCGTCGCTCGCCCCGCACGAGGCGGCGCTGTTGAAGAATCTGGTGGGCGCGATGATCGGGTTGCTCGACGAGCGCCAATCCACCTCGCCGTCCGACGAGCTCGAGGAGATCACCGGCATCAAGACCGGGCATTCCGAGCGTCCGGGCGATCCGACGCTCGGGCGGTTGCTGCCGGACTTCTATCGGCGCGACGGGGCCGACCCGCTGACTCTCGAAGCCTCCGAGACGCTGAACGCGGCGTTGCGAAGTGTGCACGAGCCGGAGATCATCGACGCCAAACGTGTTGCCGCCCAACAGTTGTTGGACACTCTGCCGGGCAACGGCGGCCGGTTCGAGCTGACCGAGGAGGGCGCCAACGCCTGGATCGCGGCCGTCAACGATCTGCGGCTGACCCTGGGCGTGATGCTCGAAATCGGCCCGCAGGGTCCCGAACGCCTACCGGCCGACCACCCGCTGGCTGCGCACTACGACGTCTACCAGTGGCTGACGGTGTTGCAGGAATACCTGGTGCTGGTGTTGATGGGGCCGCGATGAGCTCCATCACCGACGTGGGCGGTATCCGCGTCGGACATCACCACCGGCTGGACCCCGACGCATCGCTGGGCTCCGGGTGGGCCTGCGGTTGCACCGTGGTGTTGACGCCGCCGGGCACCGTCGGCGCGGTCGACTGTCGCGGTGGTGCGCCCGGTACCCGCGAGACCGATCTGTTGGACCCGGTCAACAGCGTGCGCTACGTGGATGCGGTGTTGCTGTCCGGTGGCAGCGCCTACGGTCTGGCCGCCGCCGACGGCGTGATGCGCTGGCTGGAGGAACAGCAACGCGGCGTGGCGATGGACGGGGGAGTGGTACCGATCGTGCCGGCAGCGGTGATCTTCGATCTGCCGGTGGGTGGCTGGGATTGCCGGCCGACGGCCGAGTTCGGTTACCAGGCCTGCCAGGCGGCCGACGACGCGTCGCCGCCGGTCGGGATTGTCGGCGCCGGAGTCGGGGCCCGGGTCGGTGTGCTCAAAGGCGGCGTGGGGACGGCGTCGGTGAGCCTGCCGTCGGGGGTGACGGTGGGCGCGCTGGTGGTGGTGAACGCTGCGGGCGAAGCCGTGGACCCGGCCACCGGTCTGCCGTGGCCGAGCGAACTGATCAGCGAGTTCGCGCTGTGCCCGCCACCGCCCGAGCAGGTCGATGCGCTGGCGCAGTTGCCGTCGCCGTTGAGCGAGTTGAATACGACGATCGCGGTGGTCGCGACCGACGCCGCGCTGAGCCCCGCCGCGTGCCGGCGGGTCGCGATCGCCGCGCACGACGGCCTGGCACGTACGCTGCGCCCGGCGCACACCCCGCTGGACGGCGACACGGTTTTCGCATTGGCCACCGGTGCGGTCGAGGTGCCGCCCTCGGCGAACACCCCGGCCGCCATGTCGCCGGAAACCGGCCTGCTCACCGCGGTGGGGGCGGCGGCCGCGGACTGCCTGGCGCGCGCAGTGCTTGACGGGGTGATCGCGGCCGAATCGGTCGCCGGCGTCCCGGCCTACCGCGACGTGCTGCCCGGAGCGTTCCGGAGATGACAGCGTGCTGGTGATCAGGGCCGATCTCGTCGACGCCATGGTTGCGCACGCCCGCCGGGACCATCCCGACGAAGCCTGTGGCCTGCTGGCCGGCCCGGAATCCCGCGACCGTCCCGAGCGGCACATCCCGATGGCCAACGCCGAGCACTCGCCGACCTTCTACCGATTCGACTCCGGCGAGCAGCTCCGGGTGTGGCGCGAACTCGAAGCGTGCAACGAGGCGCCGATCGTCATCTATCACTCGCACACCGCGACCGAGGCGTATCCCAGCCGGACCGACATCGACCTGGCCGCCGAACCCGACGCGCACTACGTGCTGGTGTCCACCCGCGATCCGGACTGTCACGAGCTGCGCAGCTACCGGATTGTGGACGGCGTCGTCACCGAAGAACCCGTCGACATCGTTGCGCAATACTGATCCCGTCCACGTCACGAAAGGCCCGCATGACCGTCCACGTGTCCATCCCGACCATCCTGCGTCCGCACACCGGCGGCCAGAAGCGCGTCTCGGCGACCGGTGACACGCTCGGCGCGGTCATCCGGGATCTGGAAGCCAACTATTCGGGCATCTCCGATCGCCTGATCGACGGGGACAAGCTGCACCGGTTCGTCAACATCTACGTCAACGACGAGGACGTGCGGTTCTCCGGAGGACTGGACACCCCAATCGCCGACGGCGACTCGATCACCATCCTGCCCGCCGTCGCCGGGGGCTGAGCGCCACGCATGACGCGACAGATGGCCGGCGCCGGTAGCCTGGTGATGCCGAAAACGCTCTGAAAGGGCAGCTATGGGCATGAGTTCGAAGGTTCCGGCCAGACAGCAGAAGCCCGGCTGGGTGGTCGGTGCGACCACAATCATCACGTTCGTCGCCCTGTTGTACGTGGTCGAGTTGATCGACCAGCTCAGCGGAGGTCGGCTGGACCATAACGGCATCAGGCCGCAGACCACCGACGGTCTGTGGGGCATCTTGTTCGCGCCGCTGCTGCACGCGAACTGGCAGCACCTCATCGCCAACACGGTGCCGATGCTGGTGTTGGGTTTCCTGATGACGCTGGCCGGGCTGTCGCGGTTCGTCTGGGCCACCGCGATCGTGTGGATCCTGGGTGGCTTCGGCACCTGGCTGATCGGCAACGTCGGGAGCAGCTGCGGGCCGACCGACCACATCGGGGCTTCCGGCCTGATCTTCGGCTGGCTGTCCTTCCTGCTGGTGTTCGGGTTCTTCGTGCGTCGGATGCGGGACATTCTGATCGGGGTGGCGGTGTTGTTCGTCTACGGCGGCGTGCTGCTCGGCGCCCTGCCGCGGCTGCACATGTGCGGTGGCGTGTCGTGGCAGGCGCACCTGTGTGGCGCGGTCGCCGGCGTCATCGCGGCGTATCTGTTGTCGGCCCCGGAGCGCAAGGCCCGCGAGCGCAAGCGATCCCAGCGGGCGCCGCATATGAAGTCATGAGTTCGCCGCTGTCGCCGGTCGGAATCTTCGACTCCGGCGTGGGCGGGCTGACGGTCGCGCGCGCGATCATCGACCAGTTGCCCGACGAGGACATCATCTACGTGGGGGACACCGGCAACGGCCCGTACGGTCCGCTGCCCATTCCGGAGATCCGCGCGCACGCACTGGCCATCGGAGACGATCTGGTCAGCCGCGGCGTCAAGGTGTTGGTGATCGCCTGCAACTCGGCTTCGGCGGCCTGTCTGCGGGACGCGCGGGAACGCTACGACGTGCCCGTCGTCGAAGTGATCCTGCCGGCGGTGCGCCGCGCGGTGGCCACCACGCGCAACGGCCGCATCGGGGTGATCGGCACCCGTGCGACGATCACCTCGCACGCCTACCAGGACGCGTTCGCCGCGGCCCGCGACACCGAGATCACCGCGGTGGCCTGCCCGCGGTTCGTCGACTTCGTCGAGCGCGGCGTCACCAGCGGTCGTCAGGTGCTGGGCCTGGCCGAGGGCTATCTGGAGCCGCTGCAGCGCGCCGAGGTCGACACGCTGGTGCTGGGCTGCACCCACTATCCGTTGCTGTCGGGACTGATCCAGCTGGTGATGGGGGACAACGTCACCCTGGTCTCGAGCGCCGAGGAGACCGCCAAGCAGGTGCTGCGCGTGCTGACCGAGTTGGACCTGTTGCGCGAGCACCCGGACGGTCCGGGCGTCCCCGGGCCATCGCGGATGTTCGAAGCCACCGGTGATCCCGAGGCGTTCGTTGCGCTGGCGGCCCGCTTCCTGGGTCCCGCCGTCACCGGCGTCGACCCGGCCCGTCCCACACGCGTTCACTAGGCGGTATGCCGATGATTCTGGTCGAACAATGCGGCGATGTTTTCCCCATCGTGGTATCGGGCATGGCACAGTGGTGTCCGTGCGATTAACCGTGCTCGGATGCTCCGGTAGCGTCGTGGGTCCGGATTCGCCCGCGTCGGGTTATCTACTTCGGGCACCGGACACCCCGCCGCTTGTCATCGACTTCGGCGGAGGTGTCCTCGGCGCGCTGCAGCGCCACGCTGATCCCGGATCGGTGCACGTCCTGCTCTCGCATCTGCACGCGGACCACTGCCTGGACCTGCCCGGCCTGTTCGTATGGCGCCGCTATCACCCGACATCGCGGCCCGCCGGCAAGGCGTTGCTGTACGGGCCCAGCGACACCTGGTCGCGGCTGGGAGCGGCGTCGTCGCCCTACGGCGGCGAGATCGACGACTGCTCGGACATCTTCGAGGTACGCCACTGGGTGGACCGGGAACCGGCGTCGATCGGCGCGCTCACCGTGACGCCGCGGCTGGTGGCGCATCCGACGGAGTCGTTCGGTCTGCGTTTCACCGACCCGTCCGGGGCGTCGCTGGTGTACAGCGGTGACACCGGGGAATGCGACCAACTCGTCGAACTGGCGCGCGACGCCGACGTCTTTCTGTGCGAGGCGTCCTGGACGCACTCGCCCAAACACCCGCCGGCACTGCATCTGTCCGGCACCGAGGCCGGCCGGGCCGCAGCCCGCGCCGGGGTCCGCGAGTTGCTGCTGACGCACATCCCGCCGTGGACGTCGCGGGAGGACGTGATCAGCGAGGCCAAGGCCGAGTTCGACGGTCCGGTGCACGCGGTGGTACCCGGAGAGACGTTCGAGATCCGGCAGGCTGGCTAGCGATTCCGGCACCCGCGGCCCGTCTCTGACCGCCAACGCTGACGGCTAGTCTGGGCATCGTGTCCAAACGAGAAGACGGCCGCCTTGACGACGAGCTTCGTCCGGTGGTCATCACCAGGGGATTCACCGAGAATCCAGCGGGTTCGGTGCTCATTGAATTCGGCCACACCAAGGTGTTGTGCACCGCCAGCGTGACCGAAGGCGTGCCGCGCTGGCGTAAGGGATCGGGGCTGGGCTGGCTCACCGCCGAATACGCGATGTTGCCCTCGGCCACCCACACCCGCTCCGACCGCGAGTCGGTGAAGGGGCGCATCGGCGGGCGCACCCAGGAGATCAGTCGCCTGGTCGGCCGATCACTGCGTGCGTGTATCGACCTGGCCGCGCTCGGGGAGAACACCATCGCCGTCGACTGCGACGTGCTGCAGGCCGACGGCGGCACCCGCACGGCTGCGATCACCGGCGCCTACGTGGCGCTGGCCGACGCGGTCACCTACCTGTCCGCCGCCGGCAAGCTCTCCGATCCCCGGCCGCTGTCGTGCGCGATCGCGGCAGTGAGCGTCGGGGTGGTCGATGGCCGGGTGCGCGTCGACCTGCCCTATGAGGAAGACTCACGCGCCGAGGTGGACATGAACGTCGTCGCTACCGACACCGGGACACTGGTGGAAGTGCAGGGCACCGGCGAAGGTGCGACATTCCCCCGGTCGACCCTGGACAAGCTGCTCGACCTGGCGCTCAGCGCCTGTGACGAGTTGTTCAACGCCCAGCGCGAGGCGTTGGCGCTGCCGTATCCCAAGGAGCTGCCCGGAGGCGCGCAGCAGCCGAAGGCGTTCGGCAGCTGAGCGTGCCGGACGGTGATGAGCCGCTGCGCCCGGCTTCGCCGCGCTTGCGCACATCGGAGCCGGACGGTGATGAGCCGCTGCGCCCGGCTTCGCCGCGCTTGCGCACATCGGAGCCGGACGGTGATGAGCCGCTGCGCCCGGCTTCGCCGCGCTTGCGCACATCACGGTTACTGGTGGCCAGCCGCAACCGCAAGAAGCTGGCCGAGTTGCAACGGGTGCTGGACGGCGCCGGGCTGTCCGGGGTGACGCTGGTGTCGCTGGACGAGGTGGCGCCGTTCGACGAGGCCCCCGAGACCGGCGCGACCTTCGAGGACAACGCACTGGCCAAGGCCCGCGACGCATTCACCGCGACCGGCTTGCCCAGCGTCGCCGACGACTCCGGGCTGGAGGTCGCCGCGCTGAATGGGATGCCCGGCGTGCTGTCGGCCCGGTGGTCCGGAACCCACGGCGACGACGCCGCCAACACCGCGTTGCTGCTCGCGCAACTCGGCGACGTGCCCGACGAGCGGCGCGGTGCGGTGTTCGTCTCCGCGTGCGCCCTGGTCTCGGAATCCGATGAAGTGGTGGTGCGCGGCGAGTGGCCCGGCGTCATCGCCCGGGAGCCGCGGGGGGACGGCGGGTTCGGCTACGACCCGGTCTTCGTCCCCGATGGCTCGGACGGGCGCACCGCCGCACAACTGACCCCGGCCGAGAAAGACGCATCCTCGCACCGCGGACGTGCGCTGGCTCAGTTGTTGCCCGCGTTGCAGCGGTTGGCTTAGTCGCGGTCAGATGTTGAACTGCGCCTTGACTTCGCGGCTCTGACGACGCTCGACGATGATTCCCAGGATCGGGACGGTGCCGGCCAGCAGCACACCGATCGTCTTGCCGATCGGCCAGCGAACCTTGATGGCGAGATTGAACGCCGCCAGCATGTAGACGAAGTACATCCAGCCGTGCACGACCTCGATCCAGCGGATCTCGTGTTTGAACACCAGGTGCGAGACGATCTCGCCGCACAATGCGATCAGCCAGATACCGGTGATCCACGCCATGATCCGGTACGCCGTCAACGCGGTGCGGATCTTCGCGACGGGGAAGATCGACGCGCCGCGTTCGGCCGGCGGAGTCTCGGGTGTGCTCATGCGGTGGTCCTGTTCTGCTTGTCAGCGTCGTGCTCGGCCAACTCGGCCAGGTATGCGTTGTACTCGCGCAAGGCGGGATCATCGGGCTGCTGCGGTTCGGGTCTGGGACGCTCGGGCAGCAGGCCGGGCGGGATCTCGGTGGCCGCGGTGCGCGGCTCGGGCAGCGCATCTTCGTAGCGGACGAAGCTGCGATACGCATAGACCCAGAACCAGGCGAAAAGCGGCCACTGCAGGGCGTAGCCGAGGTTCTGGTAGCTACCAGACACCGACTGGAATCTGGTCCACTGCCACCACCCCAATGCCAGGCAGCCGCACGCCGCAAGGATCACCAGTGCGATCAACGCGGGACGGTGGCGCCGTCGACGAGGAGCCTGGATGGACACCCCATGACGGTACCGCGCGGCACCCTGTCGGCCGGTTCGTCGGTAGGGGGAGCGGTACGATCGGCGTCGTCGCGGGCGTGATGAAATTGGCAGACATGCCGGCTTTAGGTGCCGGTGCTCGGAAGAGCGTGTGGGTTCGAGTCCCTCCGCCCGCACCAGAACGGAGGCACACATGTCGGTTGCCCAGCGAGAGCGCGCTGCTCTGGTCGAGACCATTCGAAGCACCGGGCCCGATGCGCCGACGCTGTGCGAGGGGTGGGCCACCCGGGATCTGGCGGCCCACCTGGTGATCCGCGAATACCGGGCAGATGCCGCACCAGGCATCCTGATCCCGTTCTTCGCCGGTCACACCGAGCGGTTGCAGAACAAGGTCGCGCAGGAGACGGACTGGGAAGACCTGGTGGACAAGATCGCAGCCGGTCCACCCAAGTACTCGCCGTTCAAGCTCATCGACGCGGTGGCCAACGTCGCCGAATATTTTATTCACCACGAGGATGTGCGGCGTGCCGGCGCGGACTGGGAGCCCCGCGATCTGGAACCGAAACTGGTCGCCGGCCTGCGCCGGACCCTGCCGTTGATGGGCCGGCTGACGTTGGCCAAGGTGCCCGGTCGGGTCGCGCTGCGCACCGACGACGGCAAGACGGTGCTGATCGCGGGTCACGGTCCCGCTGTCACAGTGACCGGCGACCCTGCAGAACTGCTGTTGTTCGCGGTCGGTCGGCAGGCTCGCGTCGACTTCGACGGTGACGAGGCGGCGGTTGCGGCTGTCCGGGACGCGCCCAAGGGGCTGTAGCGCGCCTCAGTTTGACCATCGGTAAGGTAACCCTTAGTTTGTGGGGGTAACTTACTAGCTCGGGGTGGCAGCTGATGAAGACCGCGACAGCGCGGGTGGGTGGCCGTCCACCACTCATCACGGTGAACGACGTGATTCGTGTCGGACGCGAGCTGGGGATGCAACGGCTAAGCATCAACGCCGTCGCCGCGCAGTTGAACGTGTCGGCCACCGCCTTGTATCGGCATGTGGAAAGCCGTTGGGCGCTCGAGCGCCTGGTGGGTGAGAGTCTGCTCGCCGAACTCGAGCTGATCGACGATCCGAGTCACGGCATCGAGCAGCACCTGCTCGCATTCGGGCTGCAGCTGTGGCACTTCACTGTGGACCATCCCGGGCTGGCGTCTTACCTGCAGGTCCTGTTCCCCCGCGGTGACGCCGGGGTCGAGCTGCTGGTCGCCGAAGTCAACTCGTTGCAGCGGCGCGGGTACACCACGGATGCGGCCATGGTGCTGGGCAGCGCCGTGGCGACGCTGGCGCTCAGTCTGGCGGCCCGCGAGGTGAGCAACACCAGCAGCACCGGCGGCGAACAGGCCATGCGGTTCGCGCAGGAACGCGACGCCGTTGCCGAACGGTTGACAAGTCACCCGCGGTTGGGTTCGGCATACCGCGGGTTGCCGGAGCTGTCGAGTACGCAGTACGTGCGGCTGTTGCTGGCCGCGTCGATTCGGGGTCTGGTGGCCGAAATTCCGCCCGGCCGGCCAATAGTGGAAGTCGCGGCGGATCACGCCGTCGCGGGAGAGGACCGTTGATGGCACGCGGTTTTTCCGGCGTCGTAATGAAAAGCTATGGGGCGCGCGATCATTCGGCAACGGTTCGCGAGACCGTGATGATCGCACCGCATTTCGTCCGAGTGCGGATGGAATCAGAGACCTTGTTCGACGAGGTCGAGCCCGAGCCGGCCGCCTGGCTGCGATTCTGGTTTCCCGACCCGAAGGGCTCCAAGACCGAATTCCAGCGCGCCTACACACTTTCTGAGGCCGACCCGTCCACCGGTCGTTTCGCCGTCGATATGGTGTTGCACGAACCGGCCGGCCCCGCCTCGAGTTGGGCCCGCGATGTGCAGCCCGGCGCGAGCATCGCCGTCATGGTGCTGATGGGCTCCACGCGTTTCGACCGCCCTGAGGAACAGCCGGCCGGTTATCTGCTGGTCGGCGACTCGGCGTCCATTCCCGGGATGAACGGGATCATCGGGACCGTTCCGGACGAGGTGCCGATCGAGATGTACCTCGAGCAGCACGACGACAACGATCGGCTCATCCCGATCGCGCCGCACCCCCGGCTGCGGGTGCACTGGGTGCCCCGACGCGACGAGAGGTCGCTGGCCAACGCGATCGAAAGCCGGGACTGGTCGAACTGGTACTGCTGGGCCACGCCGGAAGCCAACGCGCTCAAGAACGTCCGCAAACGGTTGCGCGACGATTTCGGCTTCCCCAAGTCCGAGATCCACGCACAGGCGTACTGGAGCGCGGGCAAGGAGATGGGCAAACGCCGCGGCGACCAGCAGGACGTCGTCGACACACCGGAGCTTGCGACCCGCACTGAATCCGAAGATGTTGTGACACAGCCGGAAACGCCGCGGCGAGGTCGCTGGCGTGCGCAGGCCGCCGGTGAGCTGCTGGCTCCGCTGCGCTCGGCGTTGATCGCCTCCGGGGTATTGCAGGGCATTGTCACGCTGGTGCAGCTGGCGCCCTTCGTGCTGCTGGTCGAGCTGGCCCGGCTGCTGGTCGCCGGCGCCGACGAATCCCGGCTGTGGAACCTCGGCCTGTGGGCGGTCTCCCTGCTGGGCCTGGGTGTCCTGCTCGGTGCCGCGCTGACGTTGTGGCTGCACGTCGTCGACGCACGGTTCGCCACCGAGCTGCGGTCGCGGTTGCTGGCCAAGCTGTCCCGGCTGCCGCTGGGCTGGTTCACCGCGCGTGGGTCGGGGTCGATCAAGCAACTGGTCCAGGACGACACCCTGTCGCTGCACTACCTGGTCACCCACGCGATCCCTGATGCGGTCAACGCAGTCGTGGCGCCGGTGGCGGTGCTGATCTATCTGTTCGTGGTCGACTGGCGCGTGGCGCTGGTGCTGTTCATTCCCGTTCTGGTCTACCTGGTGACCATGTCGGTGATGCTGGTCCAATCCGGGCCGCGGATCGCCCAGGCCCAGCGGTGGGCGGAGCGGATGAACACCGAAGCGGGCGCGTATCTGGAGGGCCAGCCGGTCATCCGGGTTTTCGGTGGCGCTGCGGCATCCAGCTTTCGGCGTCTGCTGGACCAGTACGTTGGTTTCCTCGTCGCCTGGCAGCGCCCGTTCACCGGCAAGAAGACGCTGATGGATCTGGCCACCCGACCCGCGACGTTCCTGTGGCTCATCGCGACCACCGGCACGCTGCTGGTGGTCACCAATCAGATGAATCCGGTGGATCTGTTGCCGTTCTTGTTGTTGGGCACCACGTTCGGCGCCCGACTGCTCGGCATCGGTTACGGCCTCGGTGGTATCCGGGGTGGGATGCTGGCCGCGCGGCGGCTGCAGATCGCCCTTGCCGAACCAGAACTCACCGTCGCAGCGTCGCCGCCCCGGGCCTCCGACGCGAGCGTGGTGTTCGATGCGATCAGCTTCGGCTACCGGCCGGATGTGCCGGTGATCCGCGACGTATCACTGGAATTGCACCCGGGTACGGTCACCGCGCTGGTCGGGCCCTCCGGATCCGGAAAGTCCACGCTCGCCGCACTACTGGCGAGGTTCCATGACGTGCAGGACGGCTCGATAAGGGTGGGCGGCAACGACATCAGGTCGCTGACCGCAGACGAGCTCTACACCCGGGTCGGGTTTGTGCTGCAGGAGACGCAACTGGTGCACGGAACGGTCGCCGAAAACATCGCGCTCGCCGTGCCGGACGCCACCCTCGAGCAGATCCAGGGCGCGGCGCGCGAGGCGCAGATTCACGACCGCATCCTGCGCCTGCCGCAGGGCTACCACACGGTGCTGGGCGCCGGCAGCGCGCTGTCCGGCGGGGAACGGCAACGGCTGACCATCGCCCGCGCCATCCTGGCCGACACGCCGGTCCTGATCCTGGACGAAGCCACCGCCTATGCGGACCCGGAATCGGAATACCTTGTGCAACAGGCACTCAACCGGTTGACCAAGGACCGCACCGTGTTGGTGATCGCGCACCGGTTGCACACCATCACCGGGGCGGATCAGATCGTCGTGCTTGACCACGGCCGCATCGTCGAACGCGGCACCCACGACCAACTGCTGTCCGCCGACGGACGCTACCGTCGGCTCTGGGATACCGGGCGGCCCGCCGTCAGCGTCGGGCAGGAGGTGACACGATGATCCGCACCTGGCTCAGTCTGGTACCGGCCGCTCATCGTGGCAGAGTGATCGCCTATGCCACACTGACTTTCGTCTCGGTGGTGATCCGGGCGGTGGCTACGGTGTTGCTGGTACCGCTGGTGGGGGCGTTGTTCGGCGACACCCCGCAACGCGCGCTGGGGTGGCTGGGCTGGCTGACCGCGGCGACCGTGCTCGGCTGGATGATCGACACCACGACCGCGCGAATCGGGTTCGACCTGGGCTTCGCAGTGCTGGACCACACCCAGCACGACGTGGCCGACCGGCTATCCGATGTCCGGCTGGACTGGTTCACCGCCGAAAACACCGCGGCTGCACGGCAAGCCATCGCCTCGACCGGACCTGAACTCGTCGGTCTGGTGGTCAACCTGCTGACGCCGCTGATCAGCGCGGTGCTGCTGCCCGCGGTCATCGCTCTGGTGCTGTTGCCGATCTCCTGGCAACTCGGGGCTGCCGCGCTGGCGGGTGTGCCGCTCATGCTGGGCGCGCTGTGGGCTTCGGTGCGGTTGTCGCGCACGGCCGATGCCGCCGCCGGGGCGGCCAACAGCGCTCTCACCGAACGCATCATCGAATTCGCCCGCACCCAACAGGCTTTGCGTGCCGCGCGGCGGGTGGAACCGGCCCGCAGCATGGTCGGCGACGCACTCAACGCGCAACACAGCGCCACGATGCGATTGCTGGGCATGCAGATTCCGGGTCAGCTGCTGTTCAGCTTCGCCAGCCAGGCAGCGTTGATCCTGCTCGCCGGTGTCACCACGGCTTTGACGGTGGGTGGCACCCTCACCGTGCCCGAGGCCATCGCGCTGATCGTGGTGATGGCCCGCTACCTGGAGCCCTTCACCTCCGTCAGCGAATTGGCACCGGCGTTGGAGAGCACCCGCGCCACCCTCGACCGCATCCGTTCGGTGCTGACCGCCCCGCAACTCCGGGCGGGCACCGGGGAGTTGGGCTCGCCGGCTGCGCCGCGCATCGAATTCGACCGTGTCACTTTCAGTTACGACGAAAGTAGCCATCCGGCGTTGGACAACGTCAGCTTCGCGCTGGAACCGGGAACCGCGACCGCCATCGTCGGGCCGTCGGGTTCCGGCAAGAGCACGGTGCTGGCGCTGATCGCCGGACTGCATCACCCCACCCGCGGCCGGGTGCTGATCGACGGTGTCGACGCGGTCACCCTGGATGCCGCGGCGCGCCGTGGCGCGAGCAGCGTCGTCTTCCAGCATCCCTATCTCTTCCACGGGACCATCCGCGAGAACGTGCTGGCCGGTGCTCCCGGCGCCGACGAGGACCGCCTTGACCGCGCCCTCCGGCTGGCCCGGGTCGACGAGTTGATCGGCCGGCTTCCCGATGGAGCAGCGACGGTGGTGGGCGAGGCAGGTTCGGCGCTGTCCGGTGGCGAGCGGCAACGGGTGAGCATCGCGCGCGCACTGCTCAAAGGCGCTCCGATCCTGTTGGTCGACGAGGCGACGAGTGCCTTGGACAACGAGAACGAGGTCGCCGTCGTCGACGCGCTGACCGATGAGCCGGAGTCGCACACCCGGGTGATCGTGGCGCACCGGCTGGCCAGCATCCGCCACGCGGACCGGGTGTTGTTCGTGGAGAACGGGCGCGTGGTCGAGGACGGCGCCGTCGATGAGTTGCTCTCCGCCGGCGGGCGATTCAGCGAGTTCTGGCGTCAGCAGCACGAAGCCGCGGAGTGGCGGATTCTGGCTGAGTAGGACGCCGGCCCGGACTGGGTACCGAAAGACATGCGGTATGACTTACAGTCGATGGGCTGGTGCTGTCGACTGCTGATGGAGGCCTGTAATGAGTGTCCTGATGTCGATCCCGCGGTACCCCACCGATGTGACTGCCGAGTGGCTGTCGGCGGTGCTGAGCCGCAGTGGTGCAGCCGTCGAAGTGACCGACGCCGACGTCACGGCGATCGGCACCGGCCAGACGGGCGCCACCTACCGGGTGAGCGTGCGGTACGGCTCGGAGCCGGCGGGGCTGCCGCCGACTTTCGTGATCAAGCTGCCGGCCCAGGACGACGCCGTGCGCGACCGGGTCGTCATCGGGTACCGCAGCGAATGTGCTTTCTACGCGTCGGCCGTCGATCGGGTGCAGGTGCCGACGCCGCGGTGCTATTACTGCGAGATCAGTGCCGACGCGCTGGATTACGCGCTGCTGTTGGCTGATCAGGCGCCGGCGGTGCAGGGCGATCAGCTCCGGGGCTGCGCTGAGCAAGAGGCACGACTGGCGGTGACAGCGCTGGCCGGCCTGCACGGACCGAGCTGGTGTGATCCGTTCTGGCTGGGATTCCCCGGCGTCGCGTTCGCCCGGCCGGACCAGGCCGGGGCCCAGGGTATGGGCGAGGTGGCCAAGATGAGTGCCGAGATCACGCTAGCCAAGCTCGGTGATCGGATGAGTGCTGAGGACCGCGAAACATTCACTGCGACAATGAATTCAGTGGCCCCCTGGCTGATGGCCGAGCATGACCGATTCGCGCTGCTGCACGGTGACTACCGGCTGGACAACATGTTGTTCGATCCCGGGCACACGCGGATCAGCATCGTCGACTGGCAGACTCTCGGCGTGGGTCTTCCGGCGCGGGATTTGGCCTACTTCACCGCGACCAGTTTGGACTCGGCACTGCGCGCGAGCCTGGAGGAAGATCTGGTCGCCGATTACCACCGGGCGCTGCAGGGTTACGGAGTCACCGACTACGACCGCGAAACATGTTGGCGCGACTACCGGCTCGGGGTCGTGCAGGCGCCGCTGATCGCGGCGCTGGGTTTTGCCTTCGCCAGTTCCACCGAGCGCGGCGACGACATGGTGCTGACCATGCTGTCCCGGGGTTGCCGGGCGATCCGCGATCTGGGGACGTTGCAGCTGATCTGACGCTGCGCTCAGGGCGCGGGTGCCTCGCAATCGGTCGCCGCCGGCGCAGCGTCAACGCGCCCGCTGCGCCGCCTTCACCAGATTCGAACCGATGATCAACTGTTGAATCTCGCTGGTGCCCTCGTAGAGTCGCAGCAGCCGGACGTCCCGATAGATGCGCTCCACCGGTACCCCCCGCATGTAGCCACTGCCACCGTGCACCTGCACCGCGAGATCGGCCACTCTGCCGGCCATTTCGGTGCAGAACAGCTTGACCGCCGACGGTGCGATGCGCCGGTCTTCCTCGGCGACCCAGGCCCGCGCGGTGTCGCGGACCAGCGCGCGCCCGGCCAGCACACCGGTCTGCATATCAGCCAACATCGCCTGCACCAACTGGAAGCTGCCGATCGGCGCGCCACCCTGGGTCGCGGTCGCGGCGTAGGCCACCGACTCGTCCAGGGCGCGTTGCGCGGCACCTACTGCGAGGGCCGCGATATGGACCCGGCCGCGCGCCAGCGACGTCATCGCCGCCCGGTAACCGATGTCCTCGCTACCGCCGACCAGGGCGCTGTCGTCGACGCGGACGTCGGTGAAGCTGACGTCGGCGGTCCAGGCGCCTTCCTGACCCATCTTGGCGTCCTTGGCGCCCACCTCGACCCCCGGCGCATCGGCGGGGACCAAGAAGACGGCGATGCCGGGACCTTTGTCGTCGGCTGGCCGGGTGCGGGCGAACACCACGAACAGATCGGCGGTGGGGGCGTTGGTGATGAAGCGCTTCTGTCCCTCGATCACCCAATCCTGCTCGTCCCGAACAGCTTTGGTCTTCAGTCCGGCCGGGTTCGAGCCTGCGCCGGGCTCGGTGAGCGCGAAGGAGGCTACGACGTCACCGGAGGCGATCGCTTCCAGCCAGCGCGACTTCTGCTCGTCGGTGCCGAACCCGACGAGAACCTGCCCGGCGATGCCGTTGTTGGTGCCGAACATCGACCGCAGCGCCAGCGAGGTGTAGCCGAACTCCATCGCCATTTCGACGTCCTGCACCAGGTTCAACCCGAGACCACCCCATTCCTGCGGGATCGCGTAGCCGAACAGGCCCATCTTCGTGGCCTGGTCACGCAGATCGTCGGGCACCCGGTCGTCGTCGAGGAACTCCTGCTCCCGTGGCACCACTGCGGTACGGACAAAGTGGCGCGTCTGCGCCAGGATCTCGCGGAAGTCCTCGTCGGAGACCTCGGCAGCGGACATCGTTCGGTGCTCCTTCGGACGGCTGATAGGATACGCAATATCATATATGAAATATGATCCGGGACGTTTGTGGCGCCCGACTCCGGGCCGGAAAGGGATGAGTGATGTCGTTGCTGGAGGGTCAGACCGCGGTGGTCACCGGCGGTGCGCAGGGTCTCGGTTTCGCCATTGCCGAGCGGTTCATCGCCGAGGGTGCGCGGGTGGTCCTCGGCGATGTCAATCTGCAGGCGACGCAGGTCGCGGCCGAGAAGTTGGGCGGTGATCAGGTGGCCGTCGCGGTCCGCTGCGATGTCACCCAGGCCAACGAGGTGCAGAACCTGATCGACACCGCCATCGACCGTTTCGGCGCCTTGGACATCATGGTCAACAACGCCGGCATCACCCGCGATGCGACCATGCGCAAAATGACCGAAGAGCAGTTCGACCAGGTGATCGACGTACACCTGAAGGGCACCTGGAACGGGACCCGCCTGGCGGCGGCGGTCATGCGCGAGGCCAAGCACGGGGTGATCATCAACATGTCGTCGATCTCAGGCAAGGTCGGCATGATCGGCCAGACCAACTACTCGGCGGCCAAGGCCGGCATCGTCGGAATGACGAAGGCCGCTTCCAAAGAGCTTGCCTACCTTGGTATCCGAGTGAATGCGATCCAGCCCGGCCTGATCCGCTCGGCGATGACCGAGGCCATGCCGCAACGGATCTGGGACTCCAAGGTGGCCGAGGTGCCGATGGGACGGGCCGGGGAGCCCAGCGAAGTCGCCAGCGTCGCCCTGTTCTTGGCTTCCGACCTGTCCTCGTACATGACCGGCACGGTCATGGAGATCACCGGCGGTCGGCACCTGTGACCGAGGCCGTCATCTGCGAGCCGATCCGCACGCCGATCGGCCGGTACGGCGGAATGTTCAAGTCGCTCAGCGCGGTTGATCTCGGCGTCGCCGCTCTGCGCGGTCTGCTGGACCGCACCGGCATCGCCCCTGAGACGGTGCAGGACGTCATCCTCGGACACTGCTATCCCAGCGCCGAGGCACCTGCGATCGGCCGGGTGGTGGCCCTCGACGCCGGTCTGCCGGTCACTGTTCCCGGCATGCAGGTCGACCGCCGCTGCGGATCTGGGTTGCAGGCGGTGCTTCAGGCGTGCCTGCAGGTGAGCACCGGCAACAACGACCTGGTGGTCGCCGGCGGCTGCGAGAGCATGAGCAATGTGACGTTCTATTCCACCGATATGCGATGGGGCGGAGCACGTTCCGGAGTCCGTGTGCATGACGCGCTGGCCCGCGGCCGCAGCACTGCTGGTGGCCGTAACTACCCGGTCCCCGGCGGCATGCTGGAGACCGCCGAGAACCTGCGCCGCCAGTACGGCATCTCCCGGCAGGAGCAGGACGAGCTCGCGGCGCGGTCACACCAGCGGGCGGTGGCCGCCCAGCAAGACGGCCTGCTCAACGACGAGATCGTCCCGGTCGCCGTACGCACGCGGGCCGGTGCGGAACTGGTCGACACCGACGAGCATCCCCGCGCCGACACCACGGTGGAATCCCTGGGCAAGCTCAAACCCGTGCTGCTCAACGATGATCCGGACTCGACGGTGACGGCGGGCAACGCCAGCGGACAGAATGACGCGGCGGCGATGTGCGTGGTGACCACGCCGGCGAAGGCGGCCGAACTCGGCCTGCGTCCGTTGGTGCGGCTGGTGTCGTGGGGTCAGGCCGGCGTCGCGCCCAACATCATGGGAATCGGACCGGTGCCGGCCACCGAAGTCGCGCTGGCCAAGGCCGGCCTGCAGCTCAGCGATGTGGACCTGATCGAACTCAACGAGGCCTTCGCCGCCCAGGCCCTCGCAGTGATGCGGGAGTGGAATTTCGGTGCCGCCGACCATGATCGGACCAATGTGCTCGGCTCGGGCATCTCGCTCGGGCATCCGGTCGGAGCGACGGGCGGGCGGATGCTGGCCACGCTGGCACGTGAACTCGACCGGCGCCAGGCCCGCTTCGGCCTGGAAACCATGTGCATCGGCGGGGGGCAGGGATTGGCCGCCGTCTTCGAGCGGGTCACGTGACCACGCTGCCGCTCAGCGGGCTGCGCATCATCGAGGTGTCCAGCTTCGTCGCCGCGCCGCTGTGTGGGTTGACGCTCAATCAGCTTGGCGCGGAGGTGATCCGCATCGACCCGATCGGCGGCGCCTCGGATGTGCAGCGCTGGCCGTTGACCGAGGACGGCACGTCCATCTACTGGACCGGGCTGAACAAGGGGAAGCGTTCGGCCACCATCGACCTTCGGGCACCCGAAGGCCAGGACCTGGTCCAGCGGTTGATCGTCGCGGGTGACGGCATCGTCGTCACCAATTCGGCGGGGCTGCCCTGGCTGAGCCATGAGGCGTTGGCGGCCAAACGATCCGACGTCATCCATGTCCAGTTGCTGGGCCGGGGCGACGGATCCACCGGGGTGGATTACACCGTCAACGCGGCCATCGGCTTCCCGCTCGTCACCGGCCCGGCCGAACACGCGGGCCCGATCAACCACGTGCTGCCCGCCTGGGACGTCAGCTGCGGGCTGTACGCCGCGCTTGCCGTCGTCTCCGCCGCGCACCGTCGCGCCCGGTCCGGGTTGGGCGCCCGGATCAGCCTGGCTCTCGAGGACGTCGCCTTGGCCACTGCGGGCAATCTCGGGCTGCTGACCGAACCGCAGGTGCTCGGAACCCAGCGGCCGCGGGTGGGCAACTCCATCTTCGGCCAGTACGGTCAGGATTTCGTCAGCCGCGACAATGCCAGATTCATGGTGGTGCTGTTGACGCGCAGGCATTTTCGTGACCTGGTGGAAGTCACGGGGACCGGGGCGGCGCTGACCGCGTTGGCCGAGGCGCTGGGAGCGGACTTCGCGACCGAGGGTGACCGCTACCGCTACCGCGACGTGCTGTCCGGGCTGTTCGGCACCTGGTTTGCCGAGCACACCGCCGACGAGATCGATGCGGCGTTGTCCGGCACCACCGTGCTGTTCGAGCGCTACCGGACCTTCACCGAAGTCGCCGTGGATCCGAAAGTCACTGCTAACCCGTTGTTCTCCCGACTTCATCAACCCGGAGTCGGCGACTACCTGGCCCCGGCCATGCCGACGGCGTTCGACGGTGTGCACCCCGCCAGCGCGGCCGCGCCGGCGCTGGGCGCCGACACCGCCGACGTGCTGATCGAGTACCTGGGATTGACTGACGAGGACATCGCGCGTCTGGCGACCGCGAAGACGATAGGGACGAAAAGCGCATGACACGCCTAGCCCAGACGCTCGGCCTGACCGAGATTCAAACCGAGATCATCGCCACGGTAAGGCAATTCGTCGACAAGGAGATCATTCCCGCCGCAGCCGAACTCGAACGCAGCGACACCTACCCGCAGGCCATCGTCGACGGCTTGCGCGACATGGGCCTGTTCGGTCTGATGATCCCCGAGGAGTACGGCGGCCTGGGCGAATCACTGCTGACCTACGCGTTGTGCGTGGAGGAGCTGGCGCGCGGCTGGATGAGCGTCTCCGGTGTGCTCAACACCCACTTCATCGTCGCGTACATGTTGCGCCAGCACGGAACCGCCGAACAGAAGCAACGATTCCTGCCGCGGATGGCCACCGGTGAGACCCGTGGCGCGTTCTCCATGTCCGAACCGGAGCTGGGGTCCGACGTCGCCGCCATCCGCACCCGGGCGACCCGCAACGAGGACGGCACGTACACCATCGACGGCCAGAAGATGTGGCTGACCAACGGCGGCAGCTCGACACTGGTCGCGGTGCTGGTGCGGACCGACGAAGGCGCGGACAAGCCGCACCGCAACCTGACCGCGTTCCTGGTCGAAAAGCCCACCGGCTTCGGCGAAGTGCTGCCCGGCCTGATCATTCCCGGCAAGCTGGACAAGCTGGGTTACAAGGGCATCGACACCACCGAACTCATCTTCGACGGTTACGGGGCGAGTGCCGAAGACATCCTCGGTGGCACGCCGGGGCAGGGCTTCTTCCAGATGATGGACGGTATCGAAGTCGGCCGGGTCAACGTGTCGGCACGGGCCTGTGGGGTCGGAATCCGGGCCTTCGAGCTGGCGGTGCGGTACGCCCAGCAGCGGCAGACATTCGGCAAGCCGATCGCCGAACACCAGGCGATCGCCTTTCAGCTGGCCGAGATGGCCACCAAAGTCGAAGCCGCACATCTGATGATGGTCAATGCGGCCCGGCTGAAGGACTCCGGGGAACGTAATGACGTCGCGGCCGGGATGGCGAAGTATCTGGCCAGTGAATTCTGTTCGGAGGTGACCCAACAGAGCTTCCGGATCCATGGCGGTTACGGCTACTCCAAGGAGTACGAGATCGAGCGGCTGATGCGCGATTCGCCGTTCCTGCTCATCGGCGAGGGCACCAGCGAAATCCAGAAGCAGATCATCAGCAAGCGCCTGCTCGACGAGTATCGGATGTGACGCCATGACGGTTCCGGATTTCGGTTCGCGGCCACAGCTTTCCGAGGAGATCGCGGCCTTCGTCCGAAAGAGGATCTTCGAAGGCACCTACGCCGCCGGCCAGTACGTCCGGTTGGACCAGCTGGCCGCGGAGCTGGGCATCAGTGTCACACCGGTGCGGGAGGCGTTGTTCGCGCTGCGCGCCGAGGGCCTGGTGGCCCAACAACCCCGGCGCGGTTTCGTGGTGCTGCCGCTGACCCAGCGCGATCTCGCCGATGTCGCCAATGTGCAGGCCCACGTGGGTGGTCAGCTGGCCGCGCGCGCCGCCCACAGCATCACCGAGGACCAGTTGCGCGAACTCCAGGACATTCAGCTGCAGCTGGAGCAGGCCTACGCCGCCGACGACGGCGAGCGGACCGTCTGGCTGAACCACGAGTTCCACCGCGCCATCAACATCGCGGCGGATTCACCGAAGCTCGCGCAGGTGATGTCGCAGATCACCCGCTATGCGCCCGAATCGGTGTTCCCGATGATCGAGCACTGGCCCGACCAGGCCATCCGCGATCATCGGCGGGTGCTGGCCGCTCTGGGTGCGCACGACGAGGAGGCGGCCCGCGCGGCGATGTCGGAACATCTTGCCGCCAGCGCGATTCCGCTGATCGAGCACCTCATCGAGCGGGGAGTAGTTGCCCCGGCGACGCCGGCTGGTTCGTCGGCGCCGCGACAGTAGCCGCAGCAGATGCCTTGCGTCGGCGGTTGAACATGCGCTGCTCGATCATGCGCTCGACTTCTCGTCGCACGTCCCTGCGCACCGTGCGCCACAGTTGGCTGCGGTCGACCTCCGGGTTGCGCGCGGCCGCCGCTATCCAGCCGACCAGCCGGCGTGGGGTGAAAACCTCTGCGGGCAATCGGTTTCGGGAGAAGACATCCAGTAGTTGCATCGCTCCGTCGGGTTGGCGCGCCAGCCAGTGGTAGGCCGCGTCCTCGATCGGGGACACCGCGTCGCCGCGGCCGAGCAGATTCGCCCACTGGTACATCGGCAGGCACTGCTCATCGCGGTCCAGCTCCCAGGCGGCCAGCGCCGCGTCCAGAGCCTGCGGATCGTCGAGGTGCGCCGCCGTCGTCTCGCCCAGCAGTCGGCCGAATCGCAGTGCGTCCCGGATACCCTGAGCGGTCACGGGATCCTTGAAGTGGCCGGAGTCTCCGGCCAGCGCCCACCCTGGACCGTGTGAGTGACGGAAGTAGGACGGGTGCTGGTAGGAGACCCGGATCTTGCCGACCCGGGTGCAGCCGGTCAGCCGCGCGGCGAACGGCGGGATACGCTGCACGGTGTCGGCGAACGCCTGCTCGGCGTCGGCGCGGAACTCGTCGGCGCGGCGCACCGGCGGCATCAACAGCGCCACCAATTGGCCGCCGTCACAAGGGAATACGGTGACCAGATCATCGTCGTACCGCCACTGCATGGCGACGTGGCGCAAGGACTCGTGGGCATCTTCGTGGTAGGCGTCGTCGTAATAAGCAAAGGCCATCATGCGCTGGTTGTCCCAGTGGTGGTGCTCGGTAGCGCCGACCAGTCGGGCGACCGTGGAACGGCGTCCGTCCGCCCCGATTACGAGCTGGGCGGTGATGGTGCCCTCGGCGCCGTCGCGGCCGCGGTAGTGGACTCCGGTGACGCGACCGTCGTCGTTGCGCAGGAGATCGGTGACCCGCGTCCGTTCGCGGATCTCAGCGCCGGCGGCCCGTGCCGTCTGTACCAGCGCGAGGTCGAGGCCCGGCCGTCGGACGCAGGCGCCGGCGGTGAATCCCTGGGCAGCGCCGAATTCGCCGACCACTTCCACGCCCGGCCCGGCCAGTCCGGCTCGGGTGTGCAGCGGCGGGCCCAGGTTAAGCACCCGGTCGCGCGCGCCCAGCAGTTCCAATTCGGCCCAGTGATGGGGGAAGAAGAGGTGTGTCGACAGTGTGTCTGAGGGAAATGACGCGCTGTCCAGCGCGATCACGTTGCGTCCGCGTCGCGTCAGCGCGATCGCGGCCGCGGTGCCCGCGCACCGGCTTCCGACAATGACGACGTCCGTGTTCTCCCGCATGACAGAGAGAATGCCAGGTCAGTGTGCTCTTTTCAAGAGTGTTCAAAAAATGAATTGACTTATAAATATCCCTGCTGTTTATCATGGGCGCGTGTCAGTTGGCAGCGCTCCCAGCACGGCCGAGCGCGCGGCTGCGCGCGGCGAACGCCGGCGCGCCCGCACGCGCGCGGCCATCCTGGATGCGGCCGAAGAGGTGTTCAGCCGCGAAGGTTACGACAGCGCCCGGATCGAGGAGATCGCCGATTCCGCCGACATCTCGGTCGGGTCGATATACACGCATTTCGACGGCAAACGCGGCGTCTACCTGCATCTGGTCGACAGGTCTCTGGAGCTGTTCGCCGAATACATGAAGCGCGGCGAGGACCCGACGCTGACGCCGCTGCAGCGCGTGCTGGCCGGCGGCGATGCCTATCTTCGGTTCCACTTGGAGCATCCCGGCGCTTTCCACTTCCTGGCCAATCGCAACCCGGGCACGGCGCCGCTGTCGGCGCCGGACGGGCCCGAGGCCAAGATCCGTGACCGCGTCGGTGAGTTGCTGCACCGCTTCGCCGGTGTGATCGACGACGCGATTGCGGCGGGCGAGGCACGACCGGTCGATTCGACGCGCCTCACCCAATTCCTCTGGGGCGCCTGGAACGGGGTGATCTCGCTGCGACTGCAGCCGGCAGGATTGCGGTTGTCGGAGACCGAGATCGCCGAAACGTTGGAGCTCGCCCGCTGGTTGCTGCGCGAGGGATTGGCGTCCTCGGCGTTGCGCGACGACAACGGTGAGGTCGGTGACCGTGTTCCGCTACCCAAGATCGGGTGACCGGACACAGCCGGGCGGGCAGTGACGCATACTGTGTGTCGGGGGTGGCACGAGAGGAAGTGCAATGCCCCGTACACGTGCGCTACGCGCAACTGCCGCACTGGTCGCCGGCCTGTACGTCATTGCGCTCGCGCCGCCGGCCGGCGCCGACCCATTGGACCCGATCCCGGGTAACGGCGTCTTCGTCGTCGGGCCCGACATCGTCCCCGGCCTCTACCGCACCAGCGGATCGGCGTCGACCATCGGCGTCTGGATCAACAATGTGCCGACTCAGGACTCCATGTGCGCCTGGTTCACCTACAGCACGCCGGACGCGAACAAAGAGCATGTCCTGCAGACCAATATCTCCGTCGGCCCGATGTTCGCCAATATCAACACATCGGTCAAGGCTTTCGAGTCGCAGAACTGCCAACCCTGGACGCGAGTTCCCTAACGCCCCGACTCGGTCAACATCTCCCGTAGCCGGCGCACATCTATTTTGCCGGTACCACCCCGCGGCAATTGCTCGTCGGAGTCCAACACCAGCCACACCGTCGGCACTTTGAACGCGCTCAGCACCCGGCGGGCGGCGTCGCGCAACGCGGCGGTGTCGAGCCGCCGGCACACCACCGCCGCACCCACCCGCTTACCAGCCGGGCCGGGAACATCTGTGACAACGGCACTTTCGACACCCTCGATGCCCCGCAACGCGCGTTCCACCTCGCTGGGATAGACGGTGGCGCCGCTCACCTTGAACATGTCGTCGCAGCGACCGTGATAGAACAGGAAGCCCTCGGCGTCGAGGCGGCCGAGGTCGCCGGTGGGGTAGAAGCCGTCCGGGGTGAACACGTCTTCCCTGCTGCGACGGCAGATTCCGCGCAGCGTATGCGGTCCGCGGAACTGGATCATGCCGGTGGTGCCCGCCGGCAGCGGCGCGCCGGTATCCGGATCGACGATGCGAACTTCCATGCCGGGGAACGGTTTTCCGCAACTGCCCCGCGCCGCCGCGGGCAGATCGGTATCGGCGGGATAGCCGCAGTAGGGCCCGAATGACTCGGTCATACCGAACAGGGTGGCGCGGGCACCCGATGGTGCGCGCTGTGCGGGCGGCAGCAACGCATCCAGGCTGCCCGGCCGCAGCGCAGACAGGTCGACCTCGGCGCGGCGCGGGTGTCGGGCCAGTGTCTGTGCCTGGTCGGGCCAGCCGCGGAACAGCGTGACCCGTTCGCGCTCCACCAGGCGCAGGGTGGTGTCCGGTTGCGGCACTTCCTCGGTCACCAGGGTGGCGCCGGCCAGCAGTGCCGACAGGATCCCGCTGCCGAAGCCGCCCACCCAGAAGAACGGCATCGGCAGGTAGAGCCGGGTATCGGCGGTGATGCAACGGGCCGTCAGTCCGGACCGCACCGCGCCCAACGCGCTGCCGTGTGAGTGGATGACCCCCTTGGGAGACCCGCTGCTGCCCGAGGTGAAGATGATCACCAGCGGGTCCGCCGCGGTGACGGTGGCGGCCATCGTATCGACGCTCCGGCGGTCCGCCGCCGCGCTGCCGTCCAGTCGATCGATGGACCAGACCTGTTGCAGTGCAGGCAATTTCATCCGGGGCACCGCAGCGAGGTCCTCGAGGTAACGGTGCCCGCGAAATTCCGCCACACTCACCAGAACCTGCACCGAGGCCGTCCGCAGCTGCGCGACGAGTTCCGCGGGCCGCAGCAGTGTGCTCAACGGAACCAGCACCGCACCGATGCGGGTCACCGCGACGGCGATCTGCACCCAGCGGACGCTGTTGGGCATGATCAAACCGACCCGGGTGCCCTTGGCCACCCCGGCCTGAATCAGGGCAGCGGCCAGATCGCCGGTGGTCGTGTCCAATTCGGTGTAGCTGATGCGCCCCGCGGGGTCGATTACCGCAGCCTTGGCGGCGTCGCGGGTGGCGCGCAGTCGCACCAGCCGGTCGATGGTGTCATCCATCGAAGAGCTCCTGCAGTCGTCGCAGGTCGACTTTGCCGCTGGACAACAGCGGAAGCTCAGTGCGGGCCAGGGCGATGAACCGCTTCGGGATCTTGTAGGACGACAATTCGCCCGTGAGCCGTGCGCGCAGTGCTGCCTCGTCGAAGTGCGGGACACCGTCGGGCAGCACGATCACCGCGCCCACCAGCTGGCCGCGCGCGGCATCGGAAACGCCGACCACATGTGCGGTGAAACCTGCTCGGGCGATGGCCTGCTCCACCTCCGCCCCGGAGACATTGGCGCCGGCGGTCTTGATCATCCCGGCCAGCCGGCCGAGGTAGTACAGGTAGCCCTCGTCGTCGGCGCGCACCAGGTCGCCGGTGTGAAACCAGCCGTCGGCGTCGAAGCATTCCTCGCGGCTGCGTTTGTAGTAGCCCTGCATCACGTACGGTCCGCGGATGCACAGCTCGCCGATTCCGTTGTCCGGGTCGAGGATCGAGGTCTCGAATCCCGGTGCCGGGCGGCCGTAGGAACCGCGCCGGTGTTCGGGTTGGTCGGATTCGTCCCCGCTGATCAGCAACACGCTGCCGGCCTCGGTCATCCCCAGCATGTTGTGCCGTAGCTCCGCATCGGCCGGTCGGACTTCGGGTGCCATGATCGGGTAGAGGTTGCCGCGCCGCGCCGAGCTCAGGTCCCGGCCGGGGTAGCTGGGGTGCTGGGCCAGATGGGTGACGGCGGCCACGAAACCGTTTGTCACGGTCGGCTTTTCGGTCTCAATCAGATCCAGCGTCCGGCCGGGATCGGTGGCGTTGGAGCACACCAGGGTAGATCCGGCCACCAGGGTGGCCAGCAGGGCGAACGCGAACCCGCCGATCCAGAAGAACGGCGAGTTGCAGAACAACCTGTCGGTAGCGGTGAGGCCGCGGATCGTGTTGAGGTTCCGCTGGTGGTCCAGCAGCGCGGCGTGCGTGTGCACCACGCCTTTGGCGACGCTCGTGGAGCCCGACGTGTAGACGATGGTCAATACCGCAGAGCCGTCGACATCGTCTTCCAGCGCGGTGAGTAGCCGGGGCTCGATATCGTCACCGCATCGCCGTAACCAGTCCCAGTCGAAGACGCAGTGCCGCAACAGGGGTGCGGCATCGCCGGCGCCGGCCAGCCGTTCGGTGTAGTCGTGCGATCGGAATGATCTGGCGCTCAACATGATTGCGGTGTCGCTGTGTACCAGCTGCTCGACCAGTTCACGGGCGGTGGCGAAGGTCGAAAAGGGTATCACCACCGCGCCGATGCGCGCGGCGGCCAACATCGCGACGACGAACTCGGTGCCGTTGGGGTACAGCAGGCCGACGTGGGTGCCCTTACCGGCACCCACACCGATCAGGCCGCGGGCAAGTTCGGCCGAGCGGCGGTCTGCCTGCGCGTAGCTGAGCCGGTCGTCATCGCAAACCAGTAGGGGGTGGGCCCCGCGCCGGGCGGCCTGCTGACGCAGGGTCGCGGCGATGGTGTTGCCGTCACCGGGCATGGTCAGGTGTGGCACTGAAGAAAGCTTTGACGGCGCCCAGATCGGCCTTGCCGGAGGATGTCCGCGGGATGGCCTCGACCGTCGCGATCTCGGTGGGAATCTCGTAGCGCGCCAGCCGTGTTCGCAAGTGATCCAGCAACTCGTCGGCCGTGGCAGGTGCGCGCAGTTCCACCATGGCCACCGGTGTCTCGCCGAGGCGTTCGTCGAAGACGCCGACCACCACAGCACCCGCCACCGCGGGGTGGGCCTCCAGTGCGGTGCGCACCTCGTCGGGCATGATCTTGAATCCGCCGCGGATGATCGCCTGGTCTGCGCGCCCCAGGATCCACAGGAACCCGTCACCGTCGAGGCGCGCCAGGTCGTTGGTCTGCATCCAGTCGGCCGTCGGCCCCAATTGGGCGGGCTTGACCTGGAGTCGGCCCACTCGATCGGGTTGCAGCGGTGTGCCGTCGTCGTCGACCACCCGCAGCCGCGCGCCGGGGTTGGCCCGCCCGACGCTGCCCCGCTTGGTGCGCCAGTACTGTTGGTGGTCGGCCAGCGTCCAGCCGGCCACCCCGCCGCCGAATTCGGTTGCGGCATAAGAAGTCAGCACCGGGATACCGTACTTTTCGGTAAACGCGTCGGCATCCTCGGCGGACAGCGGCGCGGTGCCGCAGGTGACAGCGCGGATGCCGGCCAGGTCTGCTCGCGTGAGGTCGGAATGCAGTACCGTGCGCAGCGCGGCGGGCACCAGCGACACCGCACGCGGTCGGTGTTCACGTACCGCGTCGGCCCACGCGTTCAACTCGAACCGCTCCAGCAGGACGAAGGGTCGACCCTCGGCGACGCATTGCAGCACCCGGAACACGCCCCCGATATGCACCAGCGGCGAATTCACGATGGCCACCCCGCGGCGCAGGGCGCTGGGCTCCGGTGCGTGCTGGTACCCGGCGCCCAACACACTGTGCGCCAGCATGCGGTAGCTGAGGTCGATGCGTTTGGGCGGGCCGGTGGTTCCGCTGGTCAGCATCCGGACCGCGATGTCGGATGCCGGCGCCTCCGGCGACGGCGGGCCCGGTTGGGCACCGTCGTCCAGGGTTCCGGAGATGGCCAGGGTGGCGGATCCGGACGCCACGAATTTGGCGAGATCGGCGGACTCGCCGATGACCAGCGGAAGTCCGAGTGCGGCGAGGTCGGCCCTGGTGCGGTCGTCACCGCGTGCCGGGTTGAGGGTCACGATGGTGCCGCCGCCCAGCAGCACGCCGAGCAACGCCGCCACGTGCCCCGGCCGGTTACGCAGCAACACACCGATTTCCGGGTGCTGGGCGGTCAACGGCGCGATGCGCCGGGCGGCGTCACCGATCCGCGCCCAGGACAACCAGTGCCCGGCGTATTCGACGGCGCGCGCACCGGGCTCGAGTTGCAGGACGTGATCGATACGCCGGCTCAGAGCGTGCATCACCGGACCCTGGGTACGTCGGTCGGCTTCGGTTGTGCGCCGAGCTCAGCAGTGCCCAGCGGATTACCCAGCCGGGTGTAGATCAGTCCCTGCTCCATCGCGGCCCGGTATGGTTTGTCCAGCGACTCCCAGATCGCCTTGACGGTGCCTTGCGTCGCCGACGGCGGCTTGGTCGCTATTGCCGACGCTATCTCGTGCGCCCGAGCCCATAATTGTTGCGAATCAACCACTTCCGATACCAGCCCGATGCGCAGCGCGGTGTCCGCGCTGACCCGTTCGTCGTTGCCCAACAGCGCGATCCGCAGTGTCTCGCCCAGCCCGATGCGGCGCATCAGGCCGATCGGTTCCAATGCGCAGACCAGACCCGCCGATACGTGCGAGTCGAAGAACGTCGCGTCCGCCGAACAGATCACTACATCGGATTCGTTGAGGAAGTAGTACGCCCCCGCGGTGCACATGCCCTGCACCGCGCACACCACCGGCTTCCACATCTTTTGCCATTTGGGGCTGAGCAGTTCGCCGGGATCTTCGTGGTTCCAGACGTTGTCGGGTTGTCCGTAGGGTGACTTGATGTCCAGTCCGGCGCTGAAGGCGCGCTCCCCGGCCGCGCGCAGCACCACTGCGTGCACCGCGTCGTCGAACTTGATGCGGCGCCAGGCTTCAGCCATCTCCGTGCACATGGTGCGGTTGAAGGCGTTGAGGTGCTGTGGGCGGTTCAGTGTGATGGTGGCAACGTGGTCGGCGGTGTCGACGTCGAGCAGGATGGTTTCGAAGTCCGTCGACCCACTCATTTGCACTGCCAATCCGGTTTCCGCTTCTCCACGAACGCCTTCGGGCCTTCCTGGGCATCTTCGGTCCGCAACACCCGCTCGCGGAACGTCTCAGCCATGATCTCCGCCTCGTGCAGCGGTACGTTGAGTCCTTTGAGGATGGCCAGTCGGGTACCGCGGACGGCAAGGGGCGCATTGGAATTGACGATGTCGGCGATCTTCCGGGCCCGTTCCAGCAAGCACTCGTGTTCGACGACTTCGCTGACGAGTCCGAGTTCGTACGCGCGTTGCGCGCTCATCCGTTCGTGCTTGCCCATCAGGGCCATGCGCAGCGCAATCGAGCGGGGCAATGCCCGTGACACGCGGACCATCTCACGACCGGCCACCAGTCCGATGCTGACGTGCGGGTCGAAGAAGGTGGCCCGCTCGGATGCGATGACGATGTCGGAGGTGGTGACCCAATCCATGCCCGCCCCGCAACACAATCCGTTGACCGCGGTCAGCACCGGTTTCGCTGCGGTGCGAAACGGCGGGGTGCCTTCCTGCGGTGCCTCCCACTGGTCGTAGGTGGACAGGTAAGGCCGTTCGTAGATCACCTTGCCGTCTTCGGGAATGGCTTTGACGTCGGCCCCGGTGCAGAACGCCCGCCCGGTGCCGGTGACGATCGTCAGCCACACCTTGTCGTCGTTTTCGGCCTCCTGGTAGGCGGCCCGCAATTCGGTGATCATATGCGGGCTCAGCGCGTTGAGAGCGTCGGGTCGGTTCAGCGTGATGGTCGCGGTATGCCCGTCGACGTCGTAGCCGATGGTGTCGAACGCGGGCATCGATGTTCCCTTCGTGGTGGTGGTCAGCGGCCGTCGAAGCCCGGTGTGCGCCGGTCCCGGAATGCCTGCAGACCCTCTTTGAAATCCGCTGTGCGGCAAGCGAGTTCCAGATTGTAGAGCTCCTGCGTCATGGACTCGGGCAGGGACGCCTGCTGACCGTGGTGCAATGCCTGTTTGGCCAGACCCAGTGCCACCGTCGGGCCGGCCGCCAGCCGGGCCGACAGTCGATCGGCGGTGTCGTCGAGATCGGGCAGGTTCACCGCCTGGTGGATCAGTCCCCAGTCGGCGGCGTCGGCGCCACTGACCTTCTCGCCGAGCAGCAACATCCGCCGGGCCCGCGCCAGGCCCACCAGACGGGGCAGCAGCCAGCTGGCCCCTGAATCGGGGCTGAACCCGCGGTCCACGAACGGTTCCCAGAACGTGGCGTCGGTCGCGGCGACGGTGAAGTCGGCGGCCAGCGCCAGATTGGCGCCCATTCCCACCGCCCAACCGCGCACACTGCAGACCACCGGCAACTGGATGGTGTGCAGCAGTTCGATCACCCGGTGGGTGGCGTGCGGCACCCGTCGTACCAGGTTTCCGGTCCTGGGGCGTTGCCCGCCGCCCCGGTTGGTGGCGACCCAGTCGGCTCCGGCACAGAAGTCGGCACCGGCGCCGCGGAGGTGGATTGCGCGCAACGAATCATCGGCGGCGGCGTCGGTCAGCGTGTCGACCAGAGTTTCGATCATCAACGGTGTCAACGAATTACGCCGAGCCGGTCGATCCAGGGTGAGTTGCAGTACCGCACCGGTGCGGGTGACTGCCACCGAGCCCTGGGCATCGGCCGTCTCGGCATCGTGGCTCACGCTGGAATCCGACCCTTCCCATCCATACGGTTACCCATACAGTATGCAATACGATTGCTACCGTGTATAAGTTAGCAACAAACCCTACCGGCGGAAACGGGGCCGGTGGAATCGGCAACCAGAGGGGCGACATGGCTGAGGGCACCAGCCCTGCTGCAGGTACCGGTAGCGCCCGCTTCGGCGAGGCGCCGCTCGCCCAGACAATCGCCGCCGCCGGTGCCATGCGCCGGCTCAGCTCGTTGCTGCTGTCACTGGAGAGCCCCCACCCGACGGTGGACGAGATGCTGACGAAGTTCGCCGCATGGGAAACCGAGCTCGCTGCCGCCGCGCCCACCGACAGCGCGCCCCGGATCGGTGACGCCGAGAACGATCCCAGGCGCGTCTATCTGAACCATGCGACCGATATCGGCGCCTACAATCCCTGTTTTCCCGAGTACCGCTTCGAGTTACTGGAGTCCGACGCCGCCGCGGGTAGGGTCACTTTTCCGCTGCTGTACGAGGGACCGCCCGGTCTGGTGCACGGCGGGTTCCTCGGTGTGTTCTTCGATTGTGTTATTCAGCATCACAATTGCTGCACCGGTCTGTCCGGCAAGACCCGTTCGCTGGGTGTGACGTTCCGCCGTCCGACGCCGCTGCAGGTCGAGCTGGACTTCGAAATCGAGCGCACGGCAGCGGAGCGCGGGATCACGTCGACGGCGCGCCTGCTGCTCGACGGAGAGGTGCTCTGCATCGGTGAGGTGAACACGTTGGCCTCTCGACCGGACGAGCTCTCCACTACCCGATTCGGCAGGCGCAGAACGGAGGCCGGCGCATGACCGATACGGGCACAACCGATGATCGGGTACTTTTCGAGCTCGATCCCGAGCGGCGGATCGCCACGATCACGCTGAACAATCCCACGCAACGCAACTCCTATGACGCCGCCATGCGAAACGCGGTGTCCCGCTGCCTGGATCAGGTCGCCGACGACGACGACATCACGGTGGTCCTGTTGCGGGGGGCGGGTGGGGTGTTCAGTACCGGCGCCGACATGAACAACGCCTACGGCTGGTACGGCGAATCCGGCGGGTCAGCCCCGCAGGGCAAGCAGCGCCGGCCGAGTCAGCGCCGGCGACTCACGGTGGACCGCAAGTCATTCGGCTTCTACCACAACCTGATGGGCTTTCCGAAGGTAACGGTGGGTGAGATCGCCGGCTACGCCCTTGGTGGCGGGTTCGAGATGGCCTTGATGACCGACATCTCGGTGATCGCCCGCGACACGAAGATCGGGATGCCGGCGACGCGGTTCCTCGGACCCGCGCTGGGCAGCCTGCATATGTTCTTCCACCGGCTCGGCCCGGTGCTCGCCCGACGGTTGCTGCTGACCGGGGACATCATCGACGCGGGACAGCTAGAGCACCTCGGAATCTTCACCGACACCTGCGATTCGGAGTCGGTTACCGCGCGGGCACGCTACTGGGCGGAGAAGGTCGCGAAGATGCCCGCCGACGGAGTGGTGATCGCCAAGGAGGCGTTTCGGTTGGTCGAGCAGACCCAGGCCTACAACGGCGAGGAAGTCGCGAGCTATCTGTTCCACGCCTACGGCACCAATCTGCAGTTCGGCCCCGGCGAGTTCAACTTCGTCAAGACCCGCGCAGAGCACGGCACGAAAGAGGCATTCCGGTTGCGCGACGAGCACTTTCACGTGCCCGACCCCGGTGGCGCCTAACCCGAAGTGGGCCTGGCCCGACGTGCGGTCGACTTGGCCGCCTTGCGGGGCCGGGGCGCCTTGCGGCCCTCCTCGATCAGTCGGCCGGCATGGTCGAGAATGCAGTCCAGGCCGTATTCGAAATTGGTCTCGTCCGGTGCCCCGATCCGGTGACCCTTGCCGGTGACCTGTGCGATCAACGGGGTGGTCTGCGGGTCGATGCCCACCGCGTCCTCGATGGAGCGGGACCCGCTCTCGGCGGACTGGTTCTTCTCGAAAAGCCGTTGCAGCACCACCGATCCGCGCACGTGCAGCGAGACGGCGGAGTAGGTGTCGAAGGCGTCCTCGGCTGACAAACCCGCTTCCACCAGATTGGAGATGGCGCGCTCCATCTCTTGCGCCCCCATGCGGGCCGCCTTCGGACTCAGCGCCGCGCGGATCAGGATCAGGTCGCACAGAATCGGGTTGCCCATGAAGGTCTTACGCATCGAGCGGGCGTGATTGCGCAGGGTCTCCCGCCAGTCACTGGCTTCCACGTACGGCGTGGAGAACACGTACTTGCCCAGGGCGCGATCGGTCATCGCGTTGAGCAGATCGTCCTTCTTGCGGAAGTACCAGTAAATGCTGGTAACCCCGACACCGAGGTGTTTGCCGAGCAACGGCATGCTCAGATTGTCGATCGACACCTGCTCGGCGAGTTCGAACGCGCCGCTGATGATGTCGTCGGGATTGATGGAACCGCGTTCGCGCCGCTGCCGCTTCTCAGCGGTTGCCTGCTTTGCCACTACCGGCACCTCTCTGACGATCTGTGCTGCCTGACCTACCGGCAGATCAGCTCTGACCTGCGACCGACAACCTTACCGGTGACCATCGGTAATGCTCGATTCCTGCCTCTGTTCGTCTGCTACTGTAATCCCTATCGTAGGCATTGTGGTAACACGTTTCCGGAAGCCGTTCTGAGGTTGCGCTCGGCACGGGAACCAAGGCCGGCCACGAGGGTTCGGACCAGAGGAGTGCGCGGTGGCGACGGCTGCTGAAGCACGCGCGTGGGCGCGCGAAGCTCTGCGCGGGATCGGCAACTCGCTGTACACGCCGTTCTGCGGCACCGACGGCGACGACATCGACTGGGATGCCTACCGCACGTTGGTGCGGTACTGCGTCGGTGACCTCGGGCACCCGATGTTGTGGTGTACCAGTGGGATCGCCGAGTTCTGGGCACTGACCATCGACGAGCGCAAGCGTTTGCTCGAGGTGGCCATCGAGGAGGCTCGCCACATCAACCCGGACGTCGTGGTCCAGGCGTGCACGGCTGCGATCACCGCCAAGGACAGTCTGGAGCTGACTCTGCACGCACAGCAGGCGGGCGCCGACATCGCCTATCTGCAAACGCCGATGATGGAAGTGCACGGCGGCGCCGGGGTGCTTCGGTACTTCAAGTACATCGCCGCGCGGACCGACATCGCGCTGGGCATGTTCAACTCGCCGTCGTCGGGCTATGTGCTGACCCCGGCCGAAGGCGCGCGGATTTTCGACGAGATACCGGCCGTCTGCGCCACCAAGGAGGGCGCGTTCCGGCCGGCGGCCAGTCGGCGGCTGCACGAACTGGCCCCCGAACTGGTGTTGTGGGAATGCGACAAGACGGTATACCGCGCGGGCTGGCTGCGCGACGGGATCGTCTGCCCGGCGCAGCTGGGCACCGCGGGCTATCTGTACGAAACTCCTTCGCGGCGAATCTTTTCCGAGTACTGGGATCTGATCCAGAGCGGCCGACTCGTGGCGGCCATGGACTATGCGCGAGAATCCGGCCTGGACCAATTCGAACTCGATATGGCGTCGTGGTTCACCTGCTACCCGGGACGACCCGACTACTTCACCCACTGGGGCGGCGGATTCAAATACGCCGCCGGCCTGCTGGGCCTGCCAATCGGTGCGTATCCGCATTCGCGTCCGCCACAGGTGGAACTGCCGCCCGAGGCCAAGGTCCAGATGCAGGCCGCCTACCGCCGGCTCGGCCTCGTCGACGCATGAGCCGAACGCAGACTGCGATTATCGGCCCGAGAAGCGGGCATACCCCTCACATCGGGTGCGGCGCGACCCGGGCCGGTAACGGAAGGGATGGACATGCTTACTTTGGGCATCATCGGCTGGATCATCATCGGCGGCTTGGCCGGGTGGATCGGCAGCAAGATCATGGGCACCGACGCCCAGATGGGGGTGGTCCTCAACATCGTGGTCGGGATCGTCGGGGGACTGCTGGGCGGCTTCCTGCTGCGCGGATTCGGAGTCGACGTGCAGGGCGGCGGACTGCTGTTCTCGTTCGGTACCTGCCTGCTGGGCGCGGTGATCCTGCTGGCCATCGGCAAGCTGATCACCCGGGGACGCGTGTCGCGGTAGCGCCTCCGGACGCGGCAGTACTCAGGCGATGGCGCCTGCGTCCTTGAGTTCGGCGATGCGGTCCCAGTCCATGCCGAGTTCCATCAGCACAAGCTCGGTGTGCTCGGCGGCCTGCGGGGCTCGGGTGGTGACCAGCGGTTCGTGGTTGAACTGCACCGGTCCGCGGACGACTCGGAAAGGCGCGCCGCCGCTGGCGAGTTCGACTTCGGCGATCATGTCGTTGGCCAGGGCCTGCTCGTCCTCGGCCAGATCGATGAGGCTCTGGAAGGGCGCCCACTGACCCTTCATCGTCTTCAGGTGTTGCCGCCAGTAGTCGAAAGGTTTGGCGGCGAACGCTTCGGCGATCAATTCCGCTGCCGCATTGGCATTCTGGATCAGCGGCAGCACCTCGGCGAAGCGCGGATCCTGGGCGGCGTCCGGGATACCGAGGTGGGTGAAGGTGTCCTCGATCAAACCGGTCGGGCTGATGATGCAGAGGTTGATGGTGCCGCCGTCGGAAGTCTGGTAGTTGCCCATGAACGGATTCACCAGCAGCGCTTCGGTCCCCGGCATCGGCGTGCGCATCACCTCGCCGGCTTCCATGCCCTGGGTCACGCTGGCGCCCGCCGCCCACCAGGCGGTGCTCAGCAACGACACATCCAGTTCCAGGGCCTCGCCGGTGCGTTCGCGATGCAGTAGGGCGGCGGAGATGCCGCCGGCGATGAACATGCCACCGATGGAGTCGCCGAAGGCCGGAATCCCTTGCGACAGTGGAGCGCCCAGCTCTGCCGGTGTCAATGCGTGACCCACGCCGCTGCGTGTCCAGAACACCGTTCCGTCAAATCCGCCGACGTCACGTTCAGCGCCCTTGTCGCCGTATGCCGTGCCGCGCGCGTAGACGATGTTCGGATTCACCGCGCGGATGTGTTCCACGTCGAACTTGTTCTTCTGCCGCACCCGGGGCATGTAGTTGGTGAGGAACACGTCCGATGCCTTGGCCAGTTCGTATATCACCTCCTGGCCGCCCGGCGTGGACACGTCGATCCCGACGCTGCGCTTGCCCCGATTCGGGTGCTCCATCAACGGGTGCCGCTCCGGGTCGACCTGGATGCCGCCCATGTTGACGAAGCCGCGTTGGGTGTCACCGCGGAGCGGATGTTCGACCTTGATGACGTCGGCGCCCCAGTCCGCGAGGATGGCTCCCGCGGCGGGGACGAACGTGAACTGCGCGACCTCCAGGACCCTAAAGCCCTGCATTACCTTGATCATTGGCAACCTCGATGTTGACTCTGTGGCGACGAACGCCATCGGTAGCGCGGGTCGCTGACGTCGGCAACCGGGCTGAGGTCGTCGACGTGGCAGGGCACCTCAAAAGCGTACTGCACATCCGCCGTGCGCTGTACTGTTGGAGCAACAGTATCACCGCGGTTCGCGCCGGGTGACACCGTATTGACAGTTGTCAGAATTCATTGACTCACGTCAAAAACCGGTGTTAACCTCCCGGGATGACGACCCGTCCCCGCACCGCGGTCATCGGCGCCGGCATCAGCGGCCTGACAGCCGGCAAGATGCTCAAGGACTACGGGGTGCCCTACACGACCTTCGAGTTGTCGGACCGGATCGGCGGCAACTGGGCGTTCGGCAACCCCAACGGCCACAGCAGCGCCTACCGGTCGCTGCACATCGATACCTCCAAACACCGGTTGTCGTTCAAGGACTTTCCGGTGCCGGAGAATTTCCCGGCCTTTCCGCACCACTCCGACATCAAGACCTATCTGGACTCCTATGCGCAGGCGTTCGGGCTGCTCGAGCACATCGAGTTCAACAACGGTGTCGAACACGCCCGTCCGGTCGGGGACGGGTGGGAGATCCGCGATCAGTCCGGCGCGACCCGTGAGTTCGACCTGCTCGTCGTCGGCAACGGACACCACTGGGATCCGCGAACGGCGGATTTCCCGGGAACTTTCAGCGGCGAGACGATCCACTCGCACCATTACATCGACCCGCATACGCCGCTGGAGTTGACCGGCAAACGCATCCTGGTAGTGGGCATCGGAAACAGCGCCGCCGACATCGCCGTCGAGTTGTCCTCGCGGACACTGCAAAACACGGTGACCTTGTCGACGCGATCCAGCGCGTGGATCGTGCCCAAGTACCTCGCCGGCCAACCCGGTGACAAGTTCTTCCGGACCACGCCCTACCTGCCGTTGTCCTGGCAGCGCAAGGTGGCGCAGCTGATGGCCCCGATGCTGGGCATCGATCCGACCCTCTACGGACTTCCGCCGGCGAACCACAAACTGTTCGAGGCGCACCCCACCCAGTCGGTGGAACTGCCGCTGCGGCTCGGCTCCGGCGACATCACGCCCAAATCCAATGTGGCTCGACTCGACGGTGACACAGTGCATTTCGACGACGGCACCAGCGGGGTTTTCGACGTGATCGTCTACGCGACGGGTTACAACATCACCTTCCCGTTCTTCGACGCCGACTTCATCAGCGCGCCGGGCAACGACATCCGGCTCTACAAGCGGATGTTCAAGCCGGGCGTGCCGAACCTGGTCTTCATCGGCTTCGCTCAAGCGATTCCGACGCTGTTCCCGTTCGTCGAATGCCAGTCGCGACTGCTGGCCGCCTACGCCGTCGGACGCTACGCGCTGCCGTCGGTGGCCGAGATGGAACGGGTGATCGACGCCGATCAGCGGCTGTACACCGGTCACTGCGTCGACCGTCCCCGCCACACCCAACAAGTGGATTACTTCTACTACGAACACGATCTGCGGGCCCGCGAGATCCCGGCCGGACTCAAGCGGGCTGTCGGCGCTGCGCTGTGACCAGGGCACGCACCGACCGCCGGTCCGTGCAGCGCGGCGATCAGCGGCGCGAGGCCATCCTGGACGCGCTCGAAATCACTTTGCAGCAACGTGATTTCGACGATGTGAACATCGCCGAGGTGGCGGCGCGTGCGGGCGTCACCCGGTCGGCCTTCTATTTCTACTTCGAGAACAAGGCCATAGCCGTCGCCGCGTTGATGGAGCGCATGGTCGACGACACCATGTTCGTCAACGACGTATTCACCAGCAGCGACCGCTCCCCGCAGGACCGGGTGCGCGGCATGCTCGAGGGGTTGTTCGACACCTGGGAACGCCATCGGTTCATGTTCAAAGCGGCGCTGCAGGCCCGGGGTCGCAGCGCCGCGGGACGGGAGATGTGGGACCAAGCCCGTGCGTCGTTCGTGGCGTCGGTGGCCGGCATGATCGGCAGTGAACGCGCGGCCGGTACCGCACCGGACGGGATCGATGCGACGGTGTTGGCGACCGTGCTGCTCGAGGTCAACGACAGACTGCTGGAACGGATGACCCTGGGCTGCCCGCTGTCCCGGACCGAACTGCTGGACGGCGCAGCCGCGATCTGGCTGGGCGCCGTCTACGGAATCGTTGCGAAAACCGACCACTGAGGAGCGCGACATGAGCTATCAGGAACTGGCCTTCCAGTCACACGGATCAGCCTGCAGCGCATGGCATTTCACCGGCGATGCCGCCGCCGGGCGCCCGGTGGTGGTGATGGCACACGGGTTTGGCGGAACCAAGGACTCGGGTCTGCAACCCTTTGCGGAAAAGCTCAGCGGCGCCGGCTTCGACGTGCTGGCCTTCGACTACCGGGGCTTCGGCGGATCCGAAGGGCAGCCGCGGCAGTCCATTTCGATCCGGCGGCAGGAGCAGGACTACGCAGCGGCCGTCGAGTTCGCCAAGACGCTGCCCGACGTGAACCCCGAAAAGGTGGTGCTGTGGGGGGTATCGATGTCAGGCGGGCAGGTGCTGCGGGTCGCTGCCGGTCGCGACGACATCGCCGCCGTGATCGCGATGACGCCGCTGACCGATCCGCTGGCCACCAGCCGTGCGGTGCTCAAGCAGTACACCCTCACAACGGCGCTGCGGGCGACCGTCGATGGTGCCCGCAGCCGTTGGGCCGTGGCGCGCGGACGGCCACCGGTGTTGATGAAACTGACGTCGCGCCCGGGCGAGCATGGTGCGCTGTCCCTGGACGGGGCGTACGAGAACTACCTGTCGATCGCCGGACCGTCCTGGCGCAACGAGGTGGGTTCCGCCGTCGGATTCGAGCTGGCCAAGATCAGGACCAAGGCCGCAGCCAAGCGATTGCGCGCCGGGCTGCTGATCCAGATCGCCGACTTCGACCGCTTCGTGCCCGCTGCCTCGGTCGCGCGCACCGCCGTGCACGGTCGGGCGCAGGTGCATCACTACCCGTGCGACCACTTCGACGTGTGGCCGGGCCACCCGTGGTTCGAGCAGGCCTCGAGAGACCAGATCGGCTTCTTGACCAGGGTGCTGGGACCGGTCGCTGCGAGGCCCGCCGAGGTCGGGTGAGCGGGCCGCTGATCAGGCATTTGACGGCCGGATGCCGCCCGGGAGCCACGTTGCAGAAAGATGTACCGATAGGTATACAGTATGTACTACTCGGTCATCCTCGGGCGGCCGGCAGACGATGAAGGGATGGCTCCGAATGAGCACCGACGGCAGCGTGGTCGCGGAGCGGCCGACCGCGTCGAGCGAGGCGGTGCTCTACCGGATCTCCGCTGCCGGCGTAGCCGTCATCACGCTCAACCAGCCGAAGCGGATGAACGCCTGGGGCCAGCCGATGATGTCGATGTTCTACCGCTACTTCGAAGCCGCGGAAGCCGACCCGGCCGTTCGGGTCATCGTGCTGACCGGCAACGGGCGGGCGTTCTGCGCCGGGGCGGACATGGGTGGCCTCGATTCGATCTCGTCGACGACGGTCGGCTCCGCGAGTAAGACCGATATCAGTGCGTTGGTCGCCGAGAAACACCCGTATTTCCTCACCCAGCTGCGCAAGCCGGTGATCGCGGCGATCAACGGGTCGGTTGCCGGCATCGGACTGTCGCTGGCCCTGATGGCCGACGTCCGTTTCGCCGCCGCGGGTGCGAAGTTCACCACGGCGTTCGCGCGCCGCGGGCTGGTCGCCGAGTACGGCATCTCCTGGATTCTGCCGCGACTGGTCGGCTGGGGTGCGGCCACCGACCTGCTGCTGTCCGGCCGGACCTTCCTCGCCGAGGAAGCGGCCGAGCTCGGACTGGTCAAGGAGGTGGTGGCCGGCGAGCAGTTGCTGGACCGCGCGCTGGCCTACGCCGAAGACATGGCCCGCAATTGCGCGCCCAGTTCGCTGGCCGCGATGAAACAGCAGCTCTACGCCGACGCGGGCCTGCCCATCGTCGAGACCAGCAACAGAGCCGAGCAGCTGATGCACGAGTCCATGACACGCCCCGACTTCATCGAGGGCATCACCGCGTTCTTCGAAAAGCGCGCACCGAACTTCCCGTCGCTGCCGTCGCCCCAGGAGGTCCCCGAAGGTGGCGACACATGAGGGGAACCAATGACTTCGAGGACAAGGGAGGACGTCGACGATGAGCACGTTGGACTACCAGGCGATTGACGTCGACAATCACTACTACGAGCCGATCGACTCGTTCACCCGCTACCTGCCCAAGGAATTCAAGCGCCGCGGTGTGCAGATGCTCAGCGACGGCAAGCGCACCTGGGCGGTGATCGGCGAGCGGATCAACCAGTTCATCCCGAACCCGACCTTCGATCCGATCATCGAACCGGGCTGCCTGGATCTGTTGTTCCGTGGCGAAATCCCCGAGGGCGTCGACCCCGCCTCGTTGATGAAGGTGGATCGGATGGCCAACCATCCCGAGTACCAGAACCGGGACGCCCGGATCAAGGTGATGGACAACCAGAACCTCGAAACCGTGTTCATGCTGCCGACTTTCGCGTGTGGGGTGGAGGAGGCCCTCAAACACGACATCCCGGCAACGATGGCATCGGTGCGGGCCTTCAACCTGTGGCTGGACGACGACTGGGGTTTCGACCGGCCCGATCACCGGATCATCTCGGCGCCGATCATCTCGCTGGCCGATCCCGAAAAGGCGGTCGAGGAAGTCGATTTCGTACTCGGTAAGGGCGCCAGGATGGTGCTGGTCCGGCCCGCTCCGGTGCCCGGCCTGGTCAAGCCCCGCTCACTGGGGGATCCGCTGCACGATCCGGTGTGGGCGCGGCTCGCCGAAGCGGGCGTCCCGGTCGGGTTCCACCTCAGCGACAGCGGCTACCTGGCGATCAATGCGCTGTGGGGCGGCAAGGCCACTTTCGAGGGTTTCGGCAAGAAGGACCCGTTGGATCAGGTGCTGCTCGACGATCGGGCGATCCACGACACGATGGCGTCGATGATTGTGCACCAGGTCTTCACCCGTCATCCCAAGTTGAAGGTCGCCAGCATCGAGAACGGTTCGTACTTCGTCTACCGGCTGATCAAGCGCCTGAAGAAGGCTGCCAACACCGCGCCGTACCACTTCAAGGAAGACCCGGTGGAGCAACTGCGCAACAACGTCTGGATCGCACCGTACTACGAGGACGACGTCAAACTGCTCGCCGAGACGATCGGTGTGGACAAGATCCTGTTCGGCTCGGACTGGCCGCACGGGGAGGGGCTGGCCGACCCGATGGCCTTCACCGCCGACATCCCGCAGTTCCCGGAGTTCAGTGCAGAGGACACCCGCAAAGTCATGCGCGACAACGCACTTGACTTGCTGAACGCGAACGTCCCGGCGTCGGTGTAACACGCCTGATGAGCGAATGGACGATCGGAGCGGTGCTCGATGCGGTCGCCGAGGCCGTGCCGGACCGGTTGATGACGATCTGTGGCTCCCGCCGCAGCACCTTCGCGCAATCCGCGGAGCGCACCCGTCGTCTCGCTAACTATCTGGCGGACAACGGTTTCGGCGCTCATGCCGAGCGTGACGCGCTGGGCAACTGGGAGTGCGGACAGGACCGGGTGGCATTGATCATGCACAACGACCTGTACCCCGACATGGTGATCGCCTGTCTGAAGGCGCGGGTGGTGCCGGTCAACGTCAATCACTACTACACCCCGCGCGAAGTCGCCGACCTGCTTGACTACGTCAAGCCGCGGGGTGTGATCTACCACCGCGCGCTGGGTGCGAAGTTCGCCGATGTGCTGGCAGGGATCGATCTGTTGATCTCGGTCGACGACGGTAGCGACGGCTCCGAGCTGGCCGCTGCCGTCACGCTGGAAGATGCCGTGGCACAAGGCGATTGCGATCATTCCAATACGCCGTCACCGGACGACCTGCTGATGATCTGCACCGGCGGCACCACGGGGCGACCCAAGGGTGTGTTGTGGCGACAGGCCGACATGTACGTGGCCTCGATGAACGGCGCCGACCACGCGGACGTCACCGAGATCCGCCAGCGGGTACAGAACGCCGGCGCGCCGTGGTTCGCGGTGTCGCCGCTGATGCACGCCGCCGGATTGTGGACGGCGTTCTCGGCGGTGCTGAACGGGCAGACCGTCGTGCTGTATGACACCCGCCAGAAGTTCGACCCGGCAACGGTGCTCGAGACCGCCGAGCGGGAGAAGGTCGGCCTGATGACTATGGTGGGCGATGCCTACGCCGCACCCCTGGTCGACGAACTGGGCCGCCGCGACTACGACCTGTCCGCTCTGTTCGCCATCGGCACCGGCGGGGCGGCCACCAATGTCAAACATCAGCAGGCGCTGCTGAAGTACTTGCCGCACATCACGATTATCAACGGCTACGGTTCTTCGGAGACGGGCAACATGGGTTACGGGCACAGCCGGTCGGGCACCCAGGCCGACACCTTCGCCATCCGCCCCGGTGGTCTGGTGCTCTCGGAGGACTACCGCCGATTCCTGGACCCGGGCGACTCGCAGATCGGCTGGGTGGCCCGCAGCGGTCGTATTCCGTTGGGCTACTTCGACGACGAGGCCGCGACCACCAAGACATTCCCGGTGGTGAACGGGCAGCGGGTGGTCATCTCGGGGGACCGTGCATCGGTGGACGCCGACGGCACGCTGCGCCTGTTCGGCCGGGATTCGTTGGTGGTCAACACCGGTGGCGAGAAGGTGTTCGTCGAAGAGGTCGAGGAGGTGCTGCGCGCGCACGCTGCTGTCGCCGATGCACTGGTGGTGGGGCGGGACAGCGAACGGTGGGGCCAGGAAGTGGTGGCCCTGGTCGAGTTGCGGGCGGATGCCCAGCCAGACAGCGATGCGTTGCGTGCGCACTGCGCGGCGGAGCTGGCCCGGTTCAAGGTGCCCAAGGCGTTCGTCGCGGTGGACAAGGTGCGTCGGCTGGGCAACGGCAAAGCCGACTACCGGTGGGCCAAGAGCGAAGCCGCACAGACCGCGAGGACCGGCCAGTGACGTCATCAAACGCCCGCCGAGTCATCGACTGCCTGGTCAACGTGCACTTCGGTGAGACCGAGAAGCAGCCGGAATTCATGAAGCGGGTCCGCGACGACTACTTCAAGGGACCCGCGTCGATGTTCGACCCGGTGGATCTCGCCGAACTACTCGACGAGATGGACGAGCACGGGGTGCGCAAGGCGATCTTGATGGACAACCTCGCCAAGCCCTCGATTACCGCCCGCAAGTTCGCCGCAGACCGCCCGGACCGGTTCGCACTGGCCTTGGGCGGGGTCAACCTGCTGCGCCCGGTGGCGTCATTGCGGGAGCTGACCGCGACGGTGGCGGACCTTCCGGTCGCCTACACCGTTGTGGGACCGAGCTTCTGGGCCGACGGCCAGTACCCGCCCAGCGACGCGGTCTACTATCCGCTGTACGCCAAATGCGCCGAGATCGAGTTGCCGTTGTGCGTCAACACGGGCCTACCGGGCCCGCCGATCCCCGGCGAGGTGCAGAACCCGATCCACCTGGACCGGGTGTGCGTGCGGTTCCCGGAATTGAAGCTGTGCATGATCCACGGTGCCGATCCCTGGTGGGACGTGGCGATCCGGATGTTGATCAAGTATCGCAACTTGCGGCTAATGACGTCGGCCTGGTCCCCGAAGCGGTTGCCGGACAGCCTTATCCACTTCATGCGCACCCGGGGACGGGACAAGGTCATCTTCGCCTCCGACTGGCCGGTGCTGCGTCAGCACCGGGTGGTGCCGGAGGCCAACGCCCTCGACCTTCCCGCGGATGTGCTGGACAACTACCTCTACAACAACGCCAACGAGTTCTTTTTCAGGAGTGCCGATGGACCGCTATGAACTGCGCCGGGTTGACTACAGCCTGACCGACGACCATAAGGCGCTACAGGCCGCCTACCGGCAGTTGCTGGACACCCACTGCCCGATTGAAACAGTCTGGGCCGCACAGGAAACCGGGTTCGAAAGAAGCCTATGGGAGCGGTTGTGCGCCATGGGTGCCACGTCGATGGCGGTGGGGGAGGACGCCGGTGGGGACGGTGCGACGCTGGTGGACCTCGCGCTGGTCGCCGAGGAACTGGGCCGGGCGCTGGCGCCGGTGCCCTGGATCGACCACGTCTGTGCCGTGCGGCTAGCCGAACGCCTCGGCGCGGTCGAGGGTGATGCCGTCGAGGGCAGCCGGATCATCGGGCTGGACGTGACGTCGGAAACCGTTGCAGGGCAACGACTTATCGCCTCTGCGGCTATCGCCGACGCGCTGGTAGTCGCCGACGGGGACGAGGTGGTGCTACTCGAATTCGCCACCCGGCCCGCGCGGGTGCCCAACCTGGGACAGTTGCCGATGGCCTGGGTGGACCCCGGTGCGGCCGATTCGCGCACGGTACTGGGTTCGGGCCCGGAGGCGGTCGCAGCCTACCGGCGCGCGGTCGACGAGTGGCGGGTGTTGACCGCCGCGGCCCTGACCGGCCTGATCGAGCAGACCATGACGATCGCCGCGGAATTCGCCAAGTCGCGCTACACGCTCGGCGTGCCGATCTCGACGCTGCAGGCCATCTCCCATCCACTGGCCAACATGGCGATCGTCGTGCAGGGTGGCCGCAACCTGGCCCGGCGGGCCGCCTGGTACCTGGACAACGAGCCCGAGGTGCGTCCGGAACTGCCCGGGTGCGCGTTCGTGTTCATGGCTGAGGAGGCGCCCAAGGCGGCGACCATGGCGGTACACATCCAGGGCGGGCTCGGGGTCTCCGTCGAGGCCGCGGCAACAGCGTATCTGGTCCGGGCAAGGGGCTGGGCGCTGGCCGGTGGCGATCCCGGCTTGGCGGCCAAGCATGTCGGTGTGCTCGTCGCTGAGCGAGAGAGCGCCTAGAACAATGGATTTCGCATTGGTCGAACTGGACGACGACGACAAAGCATTCCTGGCCGAGGTGCGTAACTTTCTCGCCGAGCATGTCACCGACGAGGTTCGCCGCCGCGACCGCGACACTGGTGACAACTTCGACGAAGGCGTCCACCTGGCGATCGGAGCCGCCGGTTACCTGGAAAAGGAGTGGACGCCGTCTACCCAGGGTGGCTTCAGCCGGGTGCGGCGACGCATCTGGGAGCTGGAGAAGCGCCGGGTGCATACGCCGTGGGTGACGTGGGGGACCACCGCGATGGTGGCGCGGGCAGTCGCGGCGTTCGGAAAACCCGAACTCGTCGAAGAGGTGATGCCCAAGGTCTTCAGCGGAGAAGTGCGGATGTGCCTGGGCTACACCGAACCCGAAGGCGGATCCGACGTCGCCACGTGCAAGACGCGCGCGGTGCGGGACGGCGATCAATGGGTCATTAACGGGTCCAAGATGTTCACCACCGGCGCGCACAACTGCCAGTACGTGTTCCTGATCACCAATACCGACCCGGACGCGCGGAAACACAAGAGCCTGACCATGTTTCTGGTGCCGCTCGACCTGCCGGGCATTGAAATCCAGGGCATCCGCACCGTCGACGGAGACCGGACCAACATCGTGTACTACAGCGATGTCCGGGTCGACGACAAATACCTGCTCGGTGAGGTCAACGGCGGCTGGACCGTGTTGCGCGGACCGTTGGATGCCGAGCACGGAGCGGTGTCGGCGGCGCCGGACGGGCTGCAGGACGTCGCGATCATGGCGCACCAGAGCGGGTTCATGTCCGCCGCGGTCGACGCTGTCGCGGCCCGGGTAGGCCAACCGGGACCGGACGGGTCCCGCCGGGTGGACGACGGATCGGTGGCCTTCCGGCTCGGGCGCAGCGCAGCCCGGCTGGAAGCGGCGCTGTCGACACCGGGTATCTTCGGCCGGGTCGCGCAGGCGCAGACCATGCGTGACATCGGAACCGATCTGATGGACATCGCCGGTCCCGCCTCGGTACTGCCGATCGAGACCGACGGCGCCGCCGACAACGGGACGTCCGAATATCTCTACCGATTCGCCCCGCTGGCCGGGATCTACGGCGGCACGTTGGAGGTGTTCCGCAACATGATCGCCCAGCACGTGCTGGGACTCGGCAAGCCGAACTATTCGCCGCCGGCCACCAAGGTGTCCTGAGGTCCCTCAGGCGTGCGAGGTCGGACTCTGCGGAGACTCCCACTTCGCGGCCAGCGATCTCTTGACCGTGGTGCCCGCCGCCAGTTCGAGCTGGAAGGTTTCACCGCTGTCGCCCTCGAGCGTGACGACGTATCCCTCATCGGTGGCGTCCTTGAACACCACTTTGCACGTCTGCTCACCCGTAGCGCGCACGAGCGCAATGAGATCGCCGGGGGAGACGTCATCGATTCGGTCGTTTCCGGAGATTTCAGCCATGTTCCCGACGCTAGTCGATGGGTCGGATGCCGACTGAGTAGGGCTCAGTCGCGTCTGCCCCGGGTACGGCGTAACCACCGGCCGCGTTTGATGTCCTTTTCCTCGGCGGCCTCGTTCTTTTCGACGACGCGGGTGTCGCGCGGTGGCAACTGCAGTTCGCGCTCGGCGGCGATGCCGGCCTGCAGTTGCCGGCCCCGCTCCAGTTCGGCGTCGAGTTCGGCGCCGAACAACAGCGCCAGGTTGGTGATCCACAGCCAGAGCAGGAACACGATGACGCCGCCCAGCGCGCCATAGGTCCGGTCGTAGCTGCCGAAACGGCTTACGTAGCAACCGAATCCGACGGAAGCGGCGGACCACACCACGATCGCGACCCCCGCGCCGATGCTGAGCCAGCGAAACTTCGGTTGCTGCACATTGGGTGTCGCGTAGTAGAGGATCGCGACCACCAGCGTCACGATCGCCAGCATCGCCGGCCATTTCAGGACGGCCCAGGCGGTCTGCGCGGCACTTCCCAACCCGGTCGCGTTGCCCACCGCCTCGGTGACCGGCCCGCTGACCACGAGCATGACGGCCACCGCCGCGGCCAGCACCAGGCCCGCCAACGTCAGTACCAACTGCAGCGGCCGCAACTTCCACACCGGGCGCCCCTCGGCGATCTCGTACACGCGGTTCATCGCCCGACCGAACGCACCGACATATCCCGACGCCGACCACAGCGCCGCGAGTGCGCTGATGATCAGCGCGAAACCGGCGGACGGGTTGTCGACCACCTGCGCGATGGGTTGACGCAGCATGTCGACCGCCGACGCGGGGGCCAGGCCCGCGACCACCTCGAGCAACGCGTCGGTGGTGCGGCGTCCCTCACCGAAGACGCCGAGCAGCGAGACCATCACCAGTAACGCCGGAAAAACCGACAACACGGCGTAGTAGGTGAGTGCGGCCGCCAGATCCAGGCATTGGTCTTTGCGGAACTCGTACCCGGTCTTACGCAGCACGAACAGCCACGAGGCCTTGGTCAGGTCGTCCGGCGATTGCGGCTTGCTCGGATCGTCGGGATCGAGCGCCCGTTTGCGTTCGGCGCTCGGCGCATCGTCGGTGTCGGATCGGGCCATATCTTCCGGTTCCCGCCGGCGCACTGATTCACACCCCGCGGCGGCCCCCGTCGATGCCAAGAATTCGTTGAGAATCCTCCAAAGCCGCCCGACCAACATGGGGTCAACGCACACAGCATCTCGGCCGAGCAGACCTGGAGAAATCACGAATGACCCTCAACGGCTTCCCCGAAGTTCGGCCGCGTCGATTCGATTGGATGCACCCTCGGGGCCGGGTACTCGCCTACAGCGGATTGCTGGCGTTCAACGCGGGTTCGGTGAATGCGGTGGCGCTGCTGGTGCTGGCGGTGCCGGTTGGCAACCTCACCGGGGTCACCACCCAGCTCGGCATGGACACCGCCCACCCGTGGCGATACGAGAGCCACGTGCTGACCGCCATCCTGCTGGGCTTCCTGGTGGGGGCGGCCGTCGCCGGTGCGCTGTTGGCATCGGTTCGGGCCCCGCTGGCCAGCCGGCATGCCCTGATCCTGTCGGCGCAGGCGGTGTTGCTGCTACTCGCCGCGGCGGCGTTTCCGTCCGACACCCCTGGCTCGGACGCACTGCAAATCAATGCGGTGAAGGTGCACCTGGTCGGACTGGGTTTTGAGAAAACTGCCGTGCAAGCGTTGCTGGCCGCAGCGGCCCTCGGCCTGCAGAACGGGCTGACCTCCAGCTTCCGCGGCATGGCCATCCGCACCACTCACTTCACCGGCACCGTCACCGATCTCGGGCTGATGCTGGGTCGCAGCCGTCAGGACGGCATCGACAAGTGGAAGATCGTGACCCTCACCGTGACGCTGTTGCTGTTCCTGTCCGGTGGTATCGCCGGGATCCTGATCGGTGCTCAACTCGGCGGGTGTGCGCTGCTCGTCCCCGCCTCGATCTGTGTGGCGGTCGCCGCGGCCAACATGGTGCAGGGCCGGGAGCGCCGGCCGGTGTTGGTGCCCGCCTGACCTTTGCGGCTCGCGGACGGCCCGCGCGGACGGCTTACGTGGTGAGCACGCTCGCGGCGGCGGTGCCCGGCGCTCCGTACAACTGGGCGAAGCCCACCTTGGGATCGCCGGGAACCTGACGATCGCCCGCCTGTCCGCGTAACTGGCGAACGATCTCGTGGATCTGGCGCAGCCCCGAGGCCCCGATCGGTTCACCGTTGGCGATCAGGCCCCCGTCGGTGTTGACCGGCATCGGCCCGCCGATCTCGGTGGCTCCGTCGGCCAGCAGCTTCTCCTGCTCTCCGTCGGCGCAGAAACCGCACTCGGCCAGATGGATGATCTCCGCACCGGCGTCGGTGTCCTGCAGCTGAATCACGTCCACGTCAGCCGGGCTCACGCCCGCCTTCTCGAACGCGGCGCGCGCCGCGTAGACCGTCGGCGAAACGTCCTCCTGCACCGGCGCGCAGGTGGTGTTCACCTCATAGGCACCGTACTTGCGGGTGCGAACCTCGACCGCCTTGAGGTACACCGGCTTGTCGGTGTAGCGGTGGGCGATGTCCGCGCGGCACATCACCACCGCGGCGGCGCCCTCGTCCGGCGCGCAGAACATGTACTGGGTCAACGGATAGTTCAGCATCGCCGAGTTGAGGATGTCGTCCTCCAGGATCGGCTTGCGCCGGAACGCATTCGGATTCAGCGCACCGTTGCGGAAGTTCTTGGCGGCCACCCTGGCCAGGGTGCGCTGGGAGATGGCGTGTTCGTGCAGGTAGCGGTTAGCTTTCATGCCGAAGAACTGGGTGGTGAGGTACTGACCGTTCTCGGCGTACCAGCGCGGCATCCCGACCAGCGCGGGATCCTCGGTGAACGCACCCCTGGGGTGCTTGTCCAGTCCGACCGCGAGGCCAATCTCGTAGTCGCCTAACCGAATTCCGTCCGCACAGGCCTTCGCGGCGCTGGCCGCGGTGGCGCACGCGTTGAAAACGTTGGTGAACGGTATCCCGGACAGCCCGACCATTCCGACGATCGCGTCCGGATTGGCCACCGTCCAGCTGCCACCGGTGGCGGCTTGAATATCGGCCCACTGCACACCGGCGTCGGCCATTGCGGCGAAGATGGCGTCGACACCCATCTGCATCGCGGACTTGCCCTCGAACCGGCCGAACGGGTGCAGGCCAACCCCGATGATGGCTACCTCGTGCACTACCCAAACACCCTTCCTGCCGCGATCGGAGGGAACGCTGTGACGACAGACTTGTCTATACTACTGTAACCGTTACCGTTGATCGTTCCGAAAGCGTAGCCAACCAAGAAGGGGTCGCCCGTGGGCAAGCACCGCATCGACCGCTTGATGGCGTTGGTCCCGGACAACACCGACGCGTTCGTCGGGGCGATGAGTGCCGACTTCGGAACCCGATCCCAGATGATTCCCTCGGCGGCACCGTTCGGGGGAGGCGGCCGCAGCGGCATGGGGGCCTACCACGGCACAGCCGGTTTCGACACCTTCACCCACTACCGCACGGTGGTCGGTTCGGATCTGCCGTTCAGCATCACTAGCAGCGCGGCGCCACCGTTCCGCAGGTCGATGAAGAGGTATGCCGACGGGCAGTTGTGGTTGGCGCGCAACAGGACTCGTCGCCGTATCAAGAAGGCGCAGTCCAGTCAGGGGGCGGGTTCATGACGACGGCGACGGTGGTGTTCGACCCGTTCTCCGAAGACTTCTTCACCAATCCCTACGACATCTATCGGCGGATGCGTGCGGAAGCGCCCGTCTATTACAGCGCCGAGTACGACTTCTACGCGTTGACCCGCCACGCGGATGTGGCGGCGGCGTTCAAGGACTACCAGACGTATTCGTCAGCCTACGGGGTCGACCTGGCGCAGGTGCGCACCGGTCAGGTGGCCGAGCACGGATCGATCATCGCGATGGATCCGCCGGCCCATCGCCGGATGCGCGGCCTGCTGAACAAAGTCTTCACCCCACGCGCCATCCAGGCATTCCGTCCGTTGGTGACCCAGTCCATCGATAAGCATCTCGCCGCGGTGAACCGGAACGGTTTCGACTTCGTCCAGGACTTCTCGGCACTGTTCCCGGTGGACGTGATGACGACGTTGCAAGGTGTGCCCGAACCGGACCGGCAACAGATCCGGCTCTGGATCGACGACCTGCTGCACCGCGAACCAGGCCAGGTCGAAGCGAGCGAGGCCGGCATCAAATCGGCCATCGACATGTCCATCTACTACTACCGGATGATCAAAGCGCGCCGCGAGAACCTGGCCGACGACCTGTTGAGTAAGCTGATCCAGTCGCAGATCGAGCGTGACGACGGTGCGGTGACGCCGCTGAGCAACCTCGAGATCACCGAATTCGCAACGTTATTGGGTGGTGCCGGCGCAGAGACGGTGACCAAGTTGCTGGGTAACGCCGCAGTGGTGTTCGCGCGCAACCCGGATCAGTGGCAGAAGCTGTTGGACGACCGCAGCAAGATTCCGCTGGCGGTCGAGGAACTGCTGCGTTACGAGGCGCCATCGCAGTACAACGTGCGCCACTCGATGCGCGATGTGACGTTGCACGGGGTGACGATTCCCGCCGGCAAACCGGTGTTTCTGGTCGGGGCGTCGGCCAACCGGGATCCGGCGGCCTGGACCGACGCGGACACCTTCGACCTGGACCGTGACCGCACTCAGGCGCAGAATCTGGGTCTCGGCTACGGAATTCACAGCTGCCTGGGTGCGGCCCTGGCCCGGCTGGAAAGCGTGATCGCGCTGGACCGGATGCTGGACTTCATGCCGCGCTACGAAGTCGACTGGTCGGGGTGCCGACGGGTCAACATGCAGAACGTCGCCGGCTGGAGCAATGTGCCGGTGCGGGTGCTGGACTAAGGTCCGGGATCGCGACGCCAGACCAGGGTGCTGTGGATGGCCCTGCCCCGGGCCGAGCGCTGGCTCACCGACAGCGTCAACCGGTCGCCGTCGATGCGGGCGTGCCGAAGTTGAGGCTGTTCCAACAACTCCGGCATGGTCGCGATGACGACCTCGTGGGTCACCGTCGACGCCTGCTCGTCGACGTGGAATCGTCCACCGTAAGAGACGAATTCGGCACCCGGGCCCGGCGTCAGCTGTGCGGACATGTGCCCGTCGGTGGTGTAGAGGATGAGCCCGCACGGGTGCTCGCCGAACGGATGTCGCAGTTCGCCGGTTTCTTCGTCGCGGGAGACGAACGATTCCAGTCGCCACCCACCCAACAATGCCGCATGCAGCTCGCCCACCCGGTTGACCCTACCGAATCATTTACAGTACCGTCCACGTTCATGGGCTGTAGGCGTCTGCGGCGATGATCGCCGCGGCCGGTGGCGCGATCAAGATCGATGGGGGCATTCCCATGGAGCTGACGCGCGTACCCTCGGCTGCGACCGAATTGGAAAGCCGCGGCTACGACGGCGGTTGGACCGGGGAGATCAATCACGACCCGTTCCTGCCCATGCTGTTGGCCGCCGAACACACCTCGACAATTCAACTGGGCACCAGCATTGCGGTGGCGTTCGCGCGCAGCCCGATGACGGTCGCCAACGTCGCGTGGGACCTGCAGTCCTTCTCGGCAGGCCGGTTCGTCCTTGGCCTCGGCACCCAGGTCCGGCCACACATCGAGAAGCGGTTCAGTATGCCGTGGAGCCGGCCGGTGGCCAGGATGCGCGAGTTCGTCATGGCGTTGCGCGCCATTTGGAACTGTTGGCAGGGTGGCGGCCGGCTGCGTTTCGAGGGCGACTTCTACACGCACAAGATCATGACGCCGATGTTCACCCCCGAACCGTTGACCTGTGCGCTGCCACAGGTGTTCGTGGCTGCTGTCGGTGCCGCGATGACGGAGATGTGCGGGGAGGTCGCCGACGGGGTGATCGCCCATGCATTCACCACCCGTCGCTATCTGGACGAGGTGACCTTGCCGGCGTTGAACAACGGGCTCCACCGGGCCGGGCGCGACCGGAGTGACGTCGCCGTGTCCTGTCCGGTGTTCGTCGTGACCGGCCGCACCGAGGCCGAAATATCCGACGCCGCTACGGGAGTCAGAAAGCAGCTCGCGTTCTACGGTTCCACACCGGCCTACCGCAACGTGCTCGATCTGCACGGCTGGGCCGATCTGCACACCGAACTGCACCGGCTGTCGCGGCAGGGCGAATGGGACGCGATGGGCACGCTGATCGATGACGACATGCTGGCTGCTTTCGCCGTGGTTGCACCCGTCGGCGAACTGGCCGCCGCGCTGCGCGTGCGCTGCCAGGGCGCGGTCGATCGGGTGCTTCCGGCGTTCCCGGCGGCCTTGCCGCGGGCAACGGTTGTGTCGATCCTCGAGCAGCTGCGCTAGAAAGGTACGGCCATGTTGGACAGGGGCACAGACAGGGTCAGGGGCCGCACGGTCGTCGTCACCGGTGGCGCCCGCGGCATCGGATTCGCCACCGCGAGAGCACTATTGGCCCGCGGCGCGCGGGTGGTTATCGGCGACCGCGACGGTGCGGCGCTGGCGGCGGCGGTCACGGAACTCGGTGCTGCGGGCCAGCTTTCCGCTCACCTGCTCGACGTCTCCGATCGGGCGTCGTTCGCCGCGTTCCTGGACCGGGCACGAGGCGACAGCGGCGGCCGCATCGACGTGCTCATCAACAACGCCGGCGTGATGCCGGTAGGTTCGTTCATCGGGCAATCGCAGCAGGCGTTGCGGTCCGCCATCGAAGTGAACCTCTGCGGGGTGCTCAACGGTTGTCAGCTGGTGTTACCCGAGATGGTGGCACGCCGGCGCGGGCACATCGTGAACATCGCCTCGATGGCGGGCGTGATGGCGATCCCCGGACAGGTGGTCTACGCGGCGACCAAGTTCGGTGTGGTCGGACTCAGCGTCGCGATGGCCGACGAATTCGCCTCCCGCGGTGTCGATGTCACGGTGGTGCTGCCGCCGTTCACCCAGACCGAGCTGATCGCTGGGACGAACGCCGCCGGTATCGGCAAACCGGTGCGGCCCGAGGTGGTGGCCGCGGCGATCGTCGGCGCGCTGGACAGGCCGCGCACTCATGTGGCGCTGCCGCAACCGACCCGGTTCGTCGGACCGGTGGTGGCGATGCTCGGGGCGCGCGGCCGGCGCTGGTTCAACAAGCGAGTCGGCGCGGACACCCTGTTTCTCGACGACATCGATCACGCGGCGCGGGCCTGCTACGAGCGACGGGCCGAGGCGGCGGTCGGTGTAGTGGACGCCTAGCCACCGCTCGAACGCGTTGATTCTGCGGTGAGGGTGTGGCGCACTCGCACTCTTGCACCCTGGACGCAGAGCCGAGGCGGGCGGCGCCCGCCTAACCCGCTTCGGCCTGGGCTCGCGCCCACCGGTAGTCGGCCTTGCCCGACGGGCTGCGCTGGATGACATCGCGAAACACGACCGCTTTCGGAAGCTTGTAGCGCGCCAACGACGTTGCTGCGTGCGCGATCAACTCGGCGGCATCGGCGCGGGCCCCGTCAGCCAGCGCCACCACGGCCACCACCTCTTGGCCCCACCGCTCGCTGGGACGTCCGGCGACCACCACGTCGGCCACGGCGGGATGGGAGGCGACCGCGGTCTCGACCTCTTCGGCGAAGATCTTCTCCCCGCCGGAGTTGATGGTCACCGAGTCGCGACCCAGCAGCTCGATGTGGCCGTCGTCGCGGTGACGGGCACGGTCACCGGGAATCGCGTAGCGCACGTTGTCGATGACCGGGAAGGTCGCGGCGGTCTTGACCGCATCGCCTTTGTACCCCAGCGGAACGTACCCGCGTTGGGCCAGCCAGCCCAGCCCGTCGTGGCCCGGGGGCAGGATCGAGCCGAGATCCTCAGCGGCCACGAAGGTGTCCGGCCCGGCATTGAAGGTACCGGTCGACACCGCCCCCGACATGGACATGTGGTGCATCTGCGCGCCGGTCTCCGAGGATCCGACGCCGTCGATGATGATGGCGTTCGGCAGCACCTCGATCAGCCGTTGCTTGACGTACGGCGTCAGCAGCGCCCCGCCGTTGGCAACGACGGCGAGCGACGACAGGTCGACGTTCGCATTCTCGATCGCCGCGACCAGCGGTCTGGCGATCGCGTCGCCGACCACCGTGACCGCCAGGACCCCTTCGCGTGCGATGGTGCGGACCACCTCGTCGGCATCGAGTCGGTGCACGGTTGCGGGAAACACCACCGACTGCCCGGTGGTCAGCGCCGTCATCACACTCCACTGCGCGGCGCCGTGCATCAGCGGCGGCAACACCATCAGCCTGGTACCCGGGCCGGCCGTCACCCGCGCCACCACGTCCTCGACGGAGCCGACCGGTTGACCGGTGACCAGGTCGCGCCCACCGAAGGAGGTCATGAAGATGTCGGCCTGACGCCACAGCACACCCTTGGGCATCCCCGTCGTGCCACCGGTGTAGAGCACATAGAGGTCGTCGGGCGAGTGCTGTACGGGCGGGGCTTCGGGGCTGGCAGATGCCAGTGCCTCGTCGTAATCGACTGCGCCATCCAGCAATTCGTTGCCCGAGTCGTCGGCGATCTGGATCAGCACTCGCAGCCCGGGCAGATCGGGCAGTATCTCTGCCACCCGCGGCGCGAACTCGGCGTGGTAGATCAGGGCGGTGGCGCCGGCGTCGGCCAACAGGTATTGCAGTTCTTGCCGGACATAGCGGAAGTTCACGTTGAACGGCGCGACGCGCGCGGCGAACGATCCGAGCAGGGATTCGACGAACTCGTTGCCGTTGTAGGCGTAGATGCCCAGCAGATCCTGCCCGGCTTCGTGGCCGGCCAACTCTGCGCGCTCGGTGTGGCAACCCAGTCCGCGCGAATGCAGATAGTTGGCCAGGCGGTTGGCGCGATCGGAGATCTGGGCGTAGCTGAACCGCCGGTCGCCCTGAATGATCAGGTCGCGGTCCGGGATCGCGGCCGCGACGGCCGCCACGACCGCGGGGACGGTGAATTCGGTCTCGGGCACGAGTGTCCTTTCTGCCGAGCAGACGCAGAATCGCACGGATGAGCTTGCCGCAGTGCGATTCTGCGTCTGCTCGCGCCTCAAGGCTGGTGGGGTAGCAGGCGGACCATCAGCCCGTTGGCTTCGGTCAGCACCGTGCCGTCGGTCGCCGTCATGGTAGCGGCAATGAAAACCTTGCGGCCGTCGACTTCGCTGATGCGCCCCGCAGCGGTCAATGGCTCGTCGATCGGCGTGATCTTGCGGTAGTCGACGTGCAGATAGGCGGTGCGGGTGGGCCGGATCTCGGCGGCGGTGACCACCATGCCGAACAACCAGTCGTACAGCAGCGGGATCATCCCGCCGTGCACCGCGTTGTTACCGCCGACGTGGGCTTGGGTGAAATGTCCGTGCATCACCACCCCGTCCGGGCCGGATTCGGTGACGCTCCAGGGCGGCAGCAGGGGATGGCCCAGGCCGGGCAGGCTCAGCACCCGACCGGCCACCGCGTCGACTTCGGGAACCTGGTGGCCGTCCAGGAGCGCGCACGCCTGCTCGATATGACCGGCGGCGGCAGCCCACAGTGCACTGTCCGGGCGGGTGGAGACGGTCAGATCCTGCAACCGCCGCAGGGCGGCCGCGAAAGGACCCAGTTCCTCAGGTGCGTCTTCCACGGGTCTGACATCGGGGAATCCCCCGCGGGCCGGGGATGCGGTCTCGGTCATTGCGCCGTCCAGGTCTGCACCAGGTCCTCGGTGGTGGTGACGGTGGCCAGCAGCGAGAGCGTATTGGCGATGACGGCCTCGCCGTACTCGGTCGGGATGCCGGCCACTGCGTCGCGGGGCACCACCACCCGGTATGCGGCGTTGACGGCGTCCATGACGAAGTTGGGGATCGCGATGTTGAGCGAGACGCCGACCACCACGACCGTGCTGACCCCCAGGTTGCGCAGCACCGCGTCCAGGTCGGTACCACCCATCGGGCCCACCCCGTGCCAGCGGGAAAGAACCAGATCGGTTGGTGCGGGCCCTAATTCGGGGAGCAGCGCCGCACCCGGGGTGCCCGGGGTGATGTCGACCTGTCCTTGCCCGAGGGTGAAGATCTTGGCGTTGCGGTTGGATCCCAGCCCGTCCGGACGCTTGTGCACCAAGCAGTGCACGACGTGCACGCCGGCCGCCCGGGCCGCGGGCAGCAGGCGCGCGATATTGGGCAGTGCGACGCGACGGGCCTCCTCGGCGAGCATCGCCAGTCCGGCGTGCGGGCCGATGACCGCACCCTGGCACTCCTGGGTGACGATCGCGGTGTGCCCGGGTCCGACGAGACCGGCGAGTTTGTCGGTCATCCCCGGGCGCCCACTGCCGGTGCCGCGTCATAGAATTGTGTCGCCCATTTTCGCAGTGCCATATAGCCTTTCGCGTCGGTCTTGGACAGCGCCGGGCGTTCCACATATTTCTGGTACCGCCAGATTTCCAGGTCGTCGAAGACGGTGGACAGGAACTGCCTTTCGATCAGCTCGCGCAGCTTGCCCGCAGGCACCGGGGCGTCGTCACCGGGGACGCGCGGCCACCAGATCGAGTAGAACAGGTCGGAACGCTCGTCGTCGACCGGCGTGCAGGTGAAGATCAGCCGATGGTTCTGGGCGCCCTCGAAAACGCTGATCGCCCCGCCGAGACCGAACAGGTGGCTGTGAAAGATCAGGGCCAGGTCGTCCGGGTTGTCGCTGCGCGCGTCCGGCCATCCCGCGGTGAACTGCCACTCGTGCTCGACGATCTTCCAGTCCAACACCCGGGGCGTGACGGTGGCGTGGTGCACGTATTCGAAATGCGCGCTGTCCGGGGCGTTTTCGGCCACGATCTGGGGATGCACCGGTTCGCGTTCGGCGCGCCGGGAGAATTCCGGGTACGCCCGGTAGTAGGCCGCCGGGTCGGTCTCGAACTGCGGGAACTTCTTGAAGATATCGGGCATTTCCCACTGGGGTTCTTTGCCGTCCGGGTGGTGCCAGATGAACACGCAGTCGTACTGCTCCCGCACCGGGTAGACCTGCAGCCGCAGCGCGCGGTTGGGCCGCTCCGGCTGGTAGGGGATGTACCGGTTGGTGCCGTCCGGACCCCAGCGCCACCCGTGGAACGGGCACTGGAGGCAGTCGCCGACCACCTTGCCGCCATGGCCGAGGTGGGCGCCGAGATGTTTGCAGTGCGCTTCCAGGATGTGCAGTTCGCCGGAGTCGTCGCGGTAGGCGACCAGGTCCTCACCGAAGTACTGCAACGGCCGAGCCTCGCCGACCGGGAATTCCGGGGACCACCCGACCATGAACCACCCGGTGACTTTCCAGGTGAAAGGGACCTGCACGGCGGCGCCTTTCGACTATGGGCTGATACTTAATCTATTACAGTATAGATTTCAGCAACTTGACACCATTCGTCCGGCGCGGGCAAGGAGCTCTATGTCTGGTCACGACCTGCGGGGGAGCCGGTGATTCGGCAGCTCAAGACTTGTGCCAGACCGGAGGTGACGGGTGGATCTTGACGTTCTGGTGATCGGTGCCGGGTTCTCCGGCCTGTACATGCTGCACCGGCTGCGCCAGCTCGGTGTGCGGGCCCGGGTGCTGGAGATGGCGGAGAACGTCGGCGGCACCTGGCTGCTCAACCGGTATCCCGGGGCACGCTGCGACATCGAGAGCATCGAATACTCCTACAGCTTCTCCGAGGAGATTCAGCAGGAATGGGTATGGACGGAGTCCATGCCGGCCCAGCCCGAGATCGAGGCCTACCTGAACTTCGTCGCCGACAAGCTCGACCTGCGCCGCGACATCGCGTTCAACACCGAGGTGGTCGCGATGCGTTTCGACGAGGACGCCGCGGCGTGGGAGGTGCGCACGCAGGCGGGTGAAGCGCTCACCGTCCCGTTCGTGGTCGCCGCGTCCGGAATCCTCTCGGTCCCTGTGGAACCCGATATCCCCGGGATGGCGTCCTTCGCCGGGACGTCGCTGTACACCAGCCGCTGGCCGCGCGAGGGCTTCGATCTGCGTGGTAAGCGGGTCGGTGTGATCGGCACCGGCTCCACCGGAGTGCAGCTCATTCCCGTCGTTGCGCAGGAAGCCAAGCAGCTCACCGTGTTTCAGCGTTCGGCACCGTACACGCTGCCGTGGCAGGTGCACCGGTTCGAACCCGGGGAGTTGGACGAGATGAAAGCGCGCTACGCCGAGATCCGAGCCGCGCAGCGCGACCATCCGATCGGGGCGGCACGGCTGAGCGCGTTCTCGGTGCTGCTGGAGATGCTGGCCAGCCCGCCGCTGAAGTCAGCGACCCGCGAGCAGCAGCTGCGCGCCATCGAGGAGAACGGCGTGCTGGGCGCGCTGAACTGGAGTGACGTCTTTTTCGACATCGAGGCCAACCAGATGGCCGCGCAACTGTACGGTGAAGCCGTTGCCCGAATTGTGCGAAACCCCGAGACCGCGGCCGCCCTGGTGCCGCGACACCCGTTCGCCTGCAAGCGGCCGATCATCGACCAGGGCTACTACGAGACGTTCAATCGGGACAACGTCATCCTGGTCGACCTGCGCAACGACCCGATCCAGCAGGTAACTGCCACCGGCATCCGCACCGCCCGCGGAGAACACGAACTGGACGTGATCGTCTACGCCACCGGGTTCGACGCGATGACCGGCGCGCTGAGCCGCATCGACGTCCGCGGCCGCGACGGCATGTCGTTGGGCGGGTTCTGGGCCGAGGCAGGCCCGCTGTCCTACCTCGGGTTGGCGGTCGCCGGATTTCCCAATCTGTTCACCGTCCAGGGCCCGGGCAGCCCCAGCGCAGCGACCAACTTCGTGGCTGCGCTCGAACAACACGTCGAATGGATCGGGGACTGCATCGCGTATCTGCGGGGCAACGGGATCCGTACCATCGAGGCGCTGGACACCGCCCAGCAAGAGTGGATCGAGCACGCCACCGCGCTCGTCGCTCCGACGGTGCTGGTACACCCGTCCTGCAGCTCCTGGTACAACGGGGGCAACGTTCCCGGCAAGAAACGGATGTACATGGGCTACACCGGTGGCATCCCCGAATACCGCCGGCGGTGCGACGAAGTCGCGACCACCGGGTACGCCGGATTCAAGCTGAGGTAGGTGATTGGTCGTGTCGTTGGCAACCCGCGGGCTGGGCATCAGCCGGGAACTGGGCATGCTGCTGCCGCGCACCGTGTCCGGGGTCAGGGGGCAGCCGTTCGGGGTGCGCCCCTTCGGCGAGGTGTTCCTGGATGAGCTTGTGCTGACCGGCTTTTCGGTGCTCAATGACGGCAGGCCCACGACGGTGCGGACGGCGCAGGAGTGCGCCGCGGCAGCCGAGGAGCTGTCAGCGCTCGGCATCGACGGAGCCCACGCCGAGCCCGCGCCACTGCACGTGCGCGCCGTCCGACGCCGCCGCATCGCAGGGCTGGCGTACGAGCGCATGACCTTCGAGCACGACCCCGCACTGCCGCAGACGCTGGTGGACGAGGGCTTCGGGGGCGCCGCGCGGGCGGCGGTGCACCTGTGCCGGCACCGTGACGGTCCGCGACCATGGCTGATCTGGATCCATGGCGCCGGTCAGGGTGGTGCGGAGGACATGTTGATGTCGCGCATCGACCGCGTGCACCGCGGCCTGGGCTACAACGTCGCGATGCCCGTTCAACCCGGGCACGGCTGCCGGCGTGGGTATTGGCCGGCATATCCCGACACCGATCCGCTGGGCAATGTCGCAGGCATGATGCGGTCGGTGTCGGAAATCCGCGCGGTGCTGCGCTGGGTGCGCAAACAAGCCACCACCGTTGTGGTGGCCGGAGTGTCGATGGGCAGCCCGGTGGCCGCACTGGTGTCGCATCTCGAGCGCGACATCGACGCGGTCGCGTTGTACACCCCGATCCTGGGGTTGAACTCGATGATCGCCCGGCACCTGAGCAGGTCGGGTTCGTCGCGCCGGGATTACTGCACGTTGCTGCAATCCGACGTGGTGTCGCAGCTGACGTCGGTGATCGACCCGCTGCGGGCCGACCCGGCCCCGCCGCCGCACCGGCGGCTGATCGTCGCCGCCCGGCATGACCGGATGGCGATGCTGGAACCGGCGCTGGTGTTACAGGAGAGATGGGGCGGGCAACTGTACTGGTATGCCGGCGGACACGTCAGTCACGTGTTCTCCCGCCGGGTTCAGACCGTCTCGGAGCGGTTCCTGCGCGAAGTCAGGGGTTCGGATGAGTGATCGCGTTCTCGACGAGTTGGGCTACTACCTGCTGGCCGGAGCGGGGGGAGAGGGTCCCGCGACCCTGATGGACGAGGCCCGCCGGGGCGAGGAACTCGGCTTCGGCACCGCGTTCATCTCCGAACGATGGAACGTCAAGGAAGCCTCGTCTCTGGTGGGAGCGGCGTGCGCAGTGACCAGCCGCATGCAGATCGCCACCGCCGCAACCAATCACAACACCCGTCATCCGCTGATCACCGGTTCGTGGGCGACCACCATGCACCGGTTGTCGGGCGGCCGTTTCACGCTGGGCATCGGCCGGGGCATTGCCGCGATCTACGGGGCGTTCGGCATCCCGGCGGTGACCACCGCCCAGATGGAGGACTGGGCGAACGTCATGCGCCGGCTGTGGCACGGCGAGCTGATCTTCAATCACGACGGCCCAATGGGCAAGTACCCCATTCTGTTTCTCGACCCGGACTTCGACGAGGACATCCGGTTGGCGTTGGTGGCGTTCGGTCCCAACACGCTGGCGCTGGGCGGTCGGGTGTTCGACGACGTCATCCTGCACACCTACTTCACCCCGGAAACGTTGCAGCGCTGCGTCACCACGGTGAAGACGGCCGCGGAAAAAGCCGGCCGCAACCCCGACAGTGTGCGGGTGTGGTCGTGCTTCGCCACGGTCGGCGACCACCTGCCCGAGCAGCTGCGCCTGAAGAAGACTGTTGCCCGCCTTGCCACCTACCTGCAGGGTTACGGCGACCTGCTGGTGAACACCAACAAGTGGGATCCCGCTGTGCTGCAACGGTTCCGCGAAGACCCGGTGGTGACGTCGATCGCGGGCGGGATCGACCACAAAGCCACGCCCGAGCAGATCGAGCACATCGCGACGCTGATTCCTGAGGAGTGGCTGGAACCGTCGGCCACCGGGTCGGCGCAGCAGTGTGCCGAGCGGGTTCGCCGCGAGTTCGACTACGGCGCCGACGCGGTGATCCTGCATGGCGCCACACCCGACGAACTGGAACCCGTCGTGGCCGCCTACCGGGCCGCGCAGTAGCGTGAGCAGACGCAAAAGCCCCCAATTTCGTTGCGAAATAGGGGCTTTTGCGTCTGCTCGCGCCAAAGGGGTCAGGGCAGGATGACCGTGCGCGTTACCGGCTCGGCGACCGCCTGCCGGCTGGACAGGCCGCGCCGTAAGGCATCCAGCAGCGCGTCGCGCGTCTCCCGCGGATCGATCAGCTCGTCGAAGCCCATGTTCTCCGCCGACCGGTAGGAGGCCTGCAATTCGGCCTTGCGCAGCTTGGCGGACAGATCCTCGGCAGCGTGCGAGGCGCGGGTGAGCGCGGCCGCGCTCATGGCGCCCATCGTCGCACCCGGATAGGCGAAAGTGGCTGTCTGCTGGTCGAATCCGAGCAGCGACATCACCATCGAACCGAAGCCGTACGCCTTTCGCAACGTCAGGTGCAACTTGATTGTCGTCGCCGCGGTCTGGGCGGCGAACATCCGCGCACCGCTGCGCAGCACGCCCTGGCTCTCCGAGCGACTACCGGGCAGCATGCCCGGGTTGTCGGCCAGGAAGATGATCGGTAGGTGGAACGAATCAGCCACCAGGATGAAGTGCGCCGCCTTGTCCGCGGCCGCGGCGTCGATGGAACCGGCCAGCACCTGCGGCTGGTTGGCGACGACGGCGACCGGTTGGCCGCCGAGATGGGCCAGCGCGCAGATGATCGCCTTGCCGAACATCGGTTGAACCTCGAACCAATCGGGCCGGTCGAACACGACGTCGAGCACCGCGCGCATGTCGTAGACGCGGCGGTTGTCGCGGCTGACGATGCTGAGCAACTCCGGTGTCGGTCGCGGTTCGCAGGTCTCGTCCGGTTCCAGCGCCGGCGGGTACGACCACGCGCTGGGCGGGAAATACGACAGATAACGCCGGATGTCGTCGAGCACGGACTCGTCGTCCTCGGCGACGTTGTGGATCACCCCGCTGGGCAGCGCGACAGCCGGGCCGCCCAGGTCCTCCTTCGAAATGTCTTCGCCGGTGGACTCTTTGACCACCGGCGGTCCGGCGGTGAAGATGGTGCCGTGTCGGGCTCATGATCCGGAAATCGCACACCGGGGCCACCAGAGCGCCGTGTCCCGCCGACGGCCCCAACACCGCTGCCACCGTCGGGACCCGGCCCGAGCACTGCGTCTGCGCGAGCAGGTCGGTGGGGCTGCGGCCGTAGTGGCCACCGGTCGGCCGGAAGCCGGCGCCGTCCAGCAACATCACCATCGGGACCTTGTTGCGCACCGCCAGTTCGGCGATCCGGTGCCGCTTGGAGTTGCCGCCGGGGCCGATGCTGCCCGCCAGCGTGGTGAAGTCCTCAGCGCCCACCATCACCGGTCGACCGTCGATCAGACCCGATCCGGTGACGATCGCGTCGGCCGCGGTGTCGCCGCCGACCAAAGTACCCAGTTCGCGGAAGGTACCCGGGTCCAGCAGATAGTCGATGCGGGCGCGGGCGTCCAATTTGCCTTTGCCGCGGTGCTTGTCGAGGCGCTCCGGGCCCCCCATGGCCCACGCGTGGCGGCGACGCCGGTCGAGGTCGACGAGGGTTTCTTCCCAATCCTCGGGCTTACCCATCCTGGTCCTCACTCGCCGGGCCGAACCTGTTGAACTGCTCACTGTAGCGGGTCGGTGCCGGCGCGCATCGAACACGTTGACCCTACCGAATCGCTTACTGTAGCTTTTCCATCATGTCGCGTGGGGGCCTCAAGATCGACGGAGGTATCCCGAACAGGCTCGACGACGCGGTCGAGGCCGCCACCGCACTGGAACAACACGGGTTTGCCGGCGGCTGGACGGCCGAGACCAGCCACGACCCGTTCCTGCCGCTGCTGCTGGCCGCCGAGCACACCACGCGTCTGGAACTCGGCACCAACATCGCCGTCGCGTTCGCGCGCAGTCCGATGACCGTGGCCAACCTGGGCTGGGATCTGCAGGCGTACTCGCAGGGCCGGTTCATCCTCGGGCTGGGCACCCAGATCCAGGCCCATATCGAGAAGCGGTTCAGCATGCCCTGGAGCCACCCGGCCCGCCGGATGCGCGAATTCGTCGCGGCGCTGCGAGCCATCTGGTCGGCGTGGAAGGACGGCGAACGGCTGCGGTTCGAAGGCGAGTTCTATACGCACAAGATCATGACCCCGATGTTCACCCCGGAGCCCATGCCGCACCCGGCCCCGAAGGTGTTCCTGGCCGCCGTCGGGGAGGCGATGACGGAGATGTGCGGTGAGGTTGCCGACGGCCACCTCGGTCACCCGATGGTCTCCAGGCGCTACCTCACCGAGGTGACGATGCCGACGCTACTGCGCGGCCTGCAACGCGCCGGGCGGGACCGCGCCGACTTCGAAGTCGCGGCCGAAGTGATGGTGGCGACCGGCACCGACGAGGCCGAGCTGGCGACCGCAATCGCGGCTGCGCGCAAGCAGATTGCGTTCTACGGGTCCACACCCGCCTACCGCCGGGTGCTGGACCTGCACGGCTGGGGCGACCTGCACACCGAACTGCACCGGATGTCCAAAGCAGGCGAGTGGGACGCGATGGCCGCACTCGTCGACGATGAAATTCTGAGCACCCTGGCGGTGGTCGCACCGGTCGGCGAAATCGGTGCCGCACTGCGAAGCCGTTGCGAGGGCATCGCCGACCCGGTGTGGCCGATCTTCTACGCCGCTTCCCAAGACTGTATTGCCGCCGCCTGGAAGGAGATTGGCCCGTGAACGCTACGGTCATGGATGAGGCCGCCAAGCTGCTGGCCGATCCGCAAACCTACACCGACGAGCGCCGCCTGCACGCCGCACTGACCCACCTGCGTGCCAGTGCTCCGGTGTCCTGGGTCGAGGTGGAGCACTATCGGCCGTTCTGGGCGATCACCAAACACACCGACATCATGGACATCGAGCGCGACAACACGCTGTTCACCAACTGGCCGCGCCCGGTCCTGACCACTGCCCAGGGCGACGATCAGCAGGCCGCCATCGGGGTCAAGACGCTGATCCATCTCGACGACCCGCAACACCGCGACGTCCGCGCGATCGGAGCCAACTGGTTTCGGCCGAAAGCCATGCGGGCGTTGAAGGTTCGTGTCGACGAGCTGGCCAAGATCTATGTCGACAAGATGCTGGAAGTGGGGCCGGAATGCGACTTCGTCCAAGAGGTCGCCGTCAACTACCCGCTCTACGTGATCATGTCGCTGCTCGGCATACCCGAGGCCGACTTCCCCCGCATGCTCAAGCTCACCCAGGAGCTGTTCGGCAGCGACGACACCGAGTTCAAACGTGGCACCACCGTCGAAGACCAACTACCCGCGCTGTTGGACATCTTCGGTTACTTCAACGACGTGACCGCTGCGCGCCGCGAGCACCCGACCGAGGACCTGGCATCGGCCATCGCCAATGCCCGGCTCAACGGCGAACCGCTGTCCGACATCGAGACGGTGTCCTACTACCTGATCGTCGCGACCGCCGGGCACGACACCACCAGCGCCACCATCTCCGGCGGGTTGCAGGCGCTGGCCGAGAATCCCGACCAGTTGCAGCGGCTGCGCGACGACCTCTCGCTGATGCCGCAGGCCACCGAGGAGATGATCCGCTGGGTCACCCCGGTCAAGCAGTTCATGCGCACCGCTGCCCGGGACACCGAGGTACGGGGAGTTCCGATCGCCGCGGGCGAGTCGGTGCTGCTGTCGTACGTTTCGGGCAACCGCGACGAAGAGGTTTTCGACGATCCGTTCCGCTTCGACGTCGGTCGGGAGCCGAACAAGCATGTCGCGTTCGGCTACGGGGTGCACTTCTGCATGGGCGCCGCACTGGCCCGCATGGAGGTCAACAGTTTCTTCACCGAGTTGCTGCCCAGGCTCGAATCGATTGAGCTGACCGGTGATCCGCAGTATGTGGCCACCACGTTCGTCGGCGGTCTCAAGCACCTGCCGGTGCGCTACTCGCTGCGGTGAGGCGGCTGTGACCGCTGTGTGGCGCACGTCATAGACTCCCAGCGGGAGGACATCAGCCTATGACCCCGAGAACGATCATCATCACCGGCGCCAGCGACGGTATCGGTGCCGCGGCTGCGCGCGAGTTGCGTCGCGCCGGCGCGAACATCGTGGTGATAGGCCGGTCGCAGACTAAGACCGAGGCCGTGGCCGCAGAACTGGACGCGGATCATTTCGTGGTCGATTTCGCCGACCTGGCGCAGGCGCGCGCGCTGGCGGACAAGATCCGCTCCACCTACCCACGCATCGACGTGTTGCTCAATAACGCCGGCTGCATGGGCACCAAGATCCACCTCACCCCGGATGGTTACGAACACACATATCAGGTGAACTACCTGTCCCCGTTCCTGCTGACCACCCAACTGATGGACGTGCTCGTCGACTCGCGTGCCACCGTCGTCAACACCACCAGCTCGTCGCATCTGCTGATCGTGCGGGCCGGCGTCGCGGACCTGGAGAACACCGCGCAACGCCGCCCCAGCACCGCCTATGCGCTGTCCAAACTGGCTATCGTGTTGTTCACCAAGGAATTACACCGCCGCTACCACAGCCGCGGGCTGTCTGCCGTAACTGTGCACCCCGGTTACGTCAACTCCAATTTCGGCCCGGCGTCGGGATCAAAGGCGCTGGCGTTCTCCAAACGCTACCTGCCGACCGAGCGGTACACCGCAACATCCGAACAGGGCGCCGAGCAACTGATCTGGCTGGCGTCGAGCACCCCCGGCGTGGATTGGACACCGGGCGAATACTATTCGCGGCACAAGATCGCCCGGGTGAACCGCCTGGCCAGAAACACCCGACTGGCCAACGACCTATGGGAGAGCACCATGACCAGGATCGCGACCTAACGCATGCTCGGTGTTCATCACACTGCGATCTGCACCGCGGATGCGGACCTCGCCAGACGGTTCTGGTACGACGGTCTGGGACTCGCCGAACTGTCCGACTATACGTTCACCGGCGACTGGCCAGACCTGTTCGGCGCCAAGGACACTCAGTTGCGCTCCCGCTTCCTGGGCGATCCGGGCACGCCCGACCCGGGGATCGATTTGATCGGACCGGCCCGGTGACCGCTCTGGTTACCGGCGGCGGGTCCGGGATCGGACGCGAAGTGGCGGCGCGGTTGCGCGAGGCCGGAGACGACGTCGTCGTCTGGGATCTCGCCGGCGCACCCGAGGCGCCGGATATCGTCTGCGACATCAGCGATTCCGATGCCGTGGCCGCCGCAATGGAACAAACCGTGCGCGAGCACGGCGTGCCGACCCGGGTGGTGACCTCGGCCGGAGTCGGGTCGTCCGGCCTGCTGCTGGAAATGCCGGTTGCGGAATGGCAGCGGGTATTGTCGGTCAACCTCACCGGCACCTGGTACACCATCCGCGCCGCCGCCCAAGCCATGATCGACGCCGAATTGCACGGTTCGATCGTCGTGGTCTCGAGCATCAGCGGCACCCTGGCCGACCGGGACATGGGCGCCTATTGCGTCTCCAAGGCGGGCCTGGACATGCTGGTGAAGGTCGCGGCGGTGGAGTGGGGGGTCCACGGCATCCGCATCAACGCCGTCGGGCCCGGGGTCACCCGGACCCCGATGCTGCCCGATGCCGAAAAGTGGCCTGCCTGGGTCGAGGGCATGTCCAAACGCACCGCCCTGCGGCGCCTGGGTGAACCCGCCGACGTGGCCGAGGCAATCCTCGGGACACTCGAAATGTCCTGGGTGACCGGGCAAGTCATCCACGCCGACGGTGGTCTCTCGTTGCACAGCCCGATCGACGCCTACGGGCAGGTGGAAAAGCTGATGCGGCTCAAGAAACTCAAGGAGCTGCACGAGGCCAAGCAGAAGGCCAAAGCCGCTGACCGCTCAGAGTGAACCACACGACGCTGCACCGGCGTGTCCTGTCACAAAACGCACAGTCGGCGGCGGAGGGGCGGCGGCAGAGGCGGCCCGGCGCGGTCAGGCGATCGCGTAATCGATGATGCCGCGCACGATCTCGCCGTTCAGCAGATCGGCGTAGGCCTGGTTGATGTCGTCGAGACGGTAGCGGCGGGTGATCATCTCGTCGAGCTGGAGCTGTCCGGTCTGGTAGAGCCGGGCCAGCCGGGCGATGTCGGCCTTGGCGTTGCACGAGCCGAAGATGGTGCCCGCCAACGTCTTGTTCATCAGGATGAATTCCTGCAGGTTGATGTTGACCGACTGCTGCAATTGCGAGGTCATCCCGGTCAGCACGCACGTCCCGCCCTTACGGGTGAGCGCCACGGCATCGCGGACATCGTCGGCGGAGATCAACGACGGGCAGACCACCACCGCGTCCGCCATCACCCCATAGGTCAAGTCGCGCACCAGGTCCAGGGCTTCGGCTATCGAGGCGACGCTGTGCGTGGCGCCGAACCGCAACGCCGACTTCTGTTTGAACTCCACCGGGTCGACGGCAACGATGTGCGCGGCGCCGTTGATTCGGGCACCCTGGATCGCTCCGGTGCCGATGCCGCCCGCGCCGATCACCACCACCACATCGCCGCCGCGCACACCGGCCCGGTTGGCGGCCGACCCGTAACCGGTCGGAATGGCGCAGGACAACAGCGCACTCGGCACCAGCGGCAGGTGTGACTCCAGCTTGATCAGCGAATTCACCGACACCACAGTGTGTTCGGCGAACGCGCCGACCTTGGCCAGGTGCCCGAGGGGCCGGCCGTCGGCGGTGTGGTGGCGGAACGTCCCGTCGGTCGGCATGCCCGGTGTCAGGGTGCCGATGCCCTTGTCGCACAGGTATTCCATGCCGGTGGCGCACCAGCGGCACTGCCCGCACACCGCCACGAACGTCAGCACCACATGATCGCCGACATCGTATTCGGTTACCCCGGGCCCGATTTCACGCACCACGCCGGAACCTTCGTGGCCGCCGATCATCGGGAACATGGTGGGCAGGCCCAGTGCCTTCAACACCTCGTTGGGTGCGGACATGTCGCCCTTGAGGATGTGGTCGTCGGAGTGGCACAACCCGGCGGCGGCCAACTGGACCAGCACCTCGCCGGCACGGGGCGCGTCGAGTTCGAACTCCTCGACCGACCAGGGTCCGCCGACATCGTGCAGGATCGCGGCCCGGCTTCTCATGCGGCCGGGCTGAACGTCACGGGCAGCTTGTTGGGGGAGCGGAAGGTGAGCCCGACGATCTTGGACTCCACCCCGGTTCCGTCGTCGTCGACGAACCTCAAGTCCTGCACGCGGTCGAACAGGCTGTTCAGGACCACCCTCGTCTCCAGCCGGGCCAGGTGCATGCCCAGACACATGTGGATTCCGCCGGCAAAGGCGATGTGGGCTTGCCGGGGGCGGGTGATGTCGAAGATGTTCGGGTTGCTCCACCGGGTTTCGTCGCGGTTGGCCGAACCCATGCACGTGTCGATCTGCGCGCCGGCCGGGATCAGCTTGCCGCCGATCTCGACCTCCCGCGTGGTGGTCCGCATGACCGCGGTGAGGGGGGTCTCATACCGCAGTCCTTCTTCCATCGCCATCGGAATCAGGGACCGGTCCCGGTAGACCATCTCCAGCTGCTCGGGATGGGTCAGCAGCAGGTACAGCAGGTTGCCCGACGAGCGGTACGTGGTTTCCAAACCGGCCGGCAACAACAGGCGCAGGAACGCGATGATCGCCTCGTCGGTCAGCTTCTCGCCGTCGATCTCGGCGGCCACCAGGTCGCCGATGATGTCGTTGGTGGGTTTGCGCCGCCGCTGCTCGACCTGGTTGAGGAAGTAGCCGTGCAACTCGGCCGCAGCGGTCAGGCCCGCCATGATGTCGGTCGGGATCGAGATCAGATCGAGGGACAACCGGCGGAACATGTCGAGATCCTCGGGCGGCAGCCCGAGCAGCGAGGAGATGATGCGGGTGGGGAATTCGAAGGTCAGGGCCTTGACCAGGTCCGCTTCGCCGTTGTCTTTGATTTCGTCCACCAGCTGATCGCAGACCGGCCCGATCACCGAGGGTTCCCACCGTTCCAGGGCCGTGGACCGGAATGCCTTGGCCACCAAGTTGCGGTGGTCGTGATGTTCCTTGCCGCCCATCGCCAGGATGGTGTGGCCCATCACCAAACCGATGGTGTCGTCGTATCTGGCCGAGGTGAAGGTCTGGTCGTCGCGGAAGGCGCGGAACACGTCGTCGTACTTGAACAACACCCATTCGTCGCTGGGCCGCAGTTCCTCCGGCATCTGCTCGGGGTCGCCCAGACAGCCGTGCCAGACGGGGTCGGTGCGCCGCATGTATTCGAAGAACGGATACGGACTGGTTTCGCCGGTGAGGTCGAGGGCCACGGGGGCGCCGTCCTGATGGTCGGTGCTGAGCGTCATTGAGAGTCCTCTCTGCGCAACCGAGTGAGCCCGGATGGCGGGCCAGACAGCGGAATGTCGCTATCATAGTATAAATAGCAATCTAGCTGACAGCGGGCGAAGGGCGGTGGTGCCGCGGTGCCGCAACGCCATCTGGTGTGCTCCGTCGAGGAGTTGCCACCCGGCCAGATGAAGCTGGTGGACGTCGGGAAGTTCGGTGTGGGCGTGTACAACGTGCACGGCACGGTGTACGCCATCGTCAACTACTGCTCGCATGAAGGTGCGCCGCTGTGCCTGGGCCCGGTGGGCGGAACCAACGAACCCGCCCCCGACGAGCCCGGTGGGCTGCGTCGGGTGCGCGACGGGGAGATCGTCCGATGTCCTTGGCATAACTGGGAATTCGATATCACCACCGGGCGCAACATTGCCGATCCGAGTCGCCGGATCCGCACCTACCGGGTCGACGTCACCGAGGGGCAGGTGTATCTGACCGCATGAACCAGACCTTCCTGCCGTTCGTGGACGCCAACGTGCAACCGCACTTCCGGTACAACGCCGAACTGCGGCGCTATCTGCCGGACGCCCACAAGCTGCGGTCGATACCCGATGTGGAACAGCAGTGGTATCAGGCGCCCGGTGGCGACTACCGCGCCGACCTCTACGGCGAGCACTACCCGGGCTCGGATCCCGACACCGTCAGCCGGCACCTGTTCGACGAGGGCGGCGCGAGTTACGCGATCCTGAACCCGCTGACCCGCGGAAATATCGCGGACTACCTGCTCAACAGTCGCATCTGCGCCGCAGTCAACGACTGGCTGATCGACCGGTGGCTGGAACCGGACGGCGCTGACCGGTTCCGCGGCACCATCCGGGTGAACCCGGAGGACCCCCGCGGCGCGGTCGCCGAGATCGAGCGCCTGGCCGGTCACCCCAAGCTGGTCCAGGTCGGCGTGCCCATGCAGTCGCGTGAGCCGTTCGGCAAACCGATGTTCGAGCCGATCTGGGAAGCTGCGGCGGCGCACGGGTTACCGGTGGCGGTGCACGTCAACGGCGGCAACGGTGTCGACCATCCGCCCACCTTCGCCGGGCACGCGCACACCTACCCGGGTTATGCGGCGTTCATGCCGCTGAACTACTTCGTGCATCTGGCCGCGCTGATCGTCGAAGGCGTATTCGGCCGGCATCCGGGGCTGAAGTTCGTGTTCGCCGACGGCGGATACGACATCCTGACCCCGCTGATGTGGCGGCTGGACACGTTCTGGCTGTCGATGCGCGACCAGACCCCGTGGGTGGACCGCTACCCGAGCGAATACCTGCCCGACCATGTCCGGTTCTGCTCCTCGGCGTTGGACGGGCCCGTCGATGCCGCCGACGCCGCGCGCTGGATGGATTTCTCCGGCAAGGCCGACCTGGTGATGTACGGCTCCGGCTACCCGCACTGGTCGACGACCGCCCCCGCGGCGACGGCCGACGGTCTGGACACCGAGCAACAACGAAAAGTTCTGTGGCGCAACGCCAGTGAGCTATACGGGCTGACCGTGAGTGAAGGAAGCACACCATGACCGTTGTCGAACGCACAGCTGCTTGTCCCGATCGGCAGCAGGAGGCTGGGCAACGGCAGATCGCGGTCACCGTCGTCGATACCGACGTGCACCCGTTGCCGGTGTCCACCGACGTGCTCAAGTCGTACGCGCCGGCCGAATGGGTGGACAAGATCTGGCCGACCGGCAACGCCGTCAGCCCGGTCTCGCACTTCTACGACACCCCGGACTCGTACAAGACGTTTTCGCTGCGGATGGACGCCGCACCGCCCACCGGGGGCGTGGCCGGCAGCGATCCGGACTTCGCCGCTCAACAGCTCCTGGTCGACGCCGGGGTGAGCATCGCCTCGCTGGAGCCGATGTGTGACGCGCAGTTGCCGCAGGCCGAACACGTGCTGAAGTCGACCTACAACGACTGGCTGGCCGACGTCTGGCTGGACAAGGGCAACGCCCACGGCCGGTGGCGCGGGTCGATCAGCGTCAGCGCGCAGACACCCGAGCAGGCCGCCCGGGAGGTCGAGCGGTGGGCGGGTCACCCGTACCTGTCGCAGGTGTTGATGACGCCGCAAACCCGCGGAATCCCGTTCGGCAGCCCGCATTTCGACCCGCTGTACGCGGCGGCGGCACGCGCCGGGCTGCCGGTGGCCACACACCTGATGGGGCAGACGCCGTTCGAGCTGATCCCGTTGTACCCGGTCGGAAACCCCGCCCACTGGCACGACTTCTTTGCGTCCTGGCCGCTGCTGTATGTGTCGCACCTGATGAGCCTGGTGTTCGACGGCGCGTTCGACCGTCACCCCGACCTGCGGGTGGTGTTCATCGAAGGTGGTTTCACCTGGGCGATGCCGGTGATGTCACGCATGGACCGCATCTGGGCGGCCCGCCGCGGCGATCTGCCGCAGGTGCGCCGACCCCCGTCGGACTATGTGCGCGAGCACGTCCGGTTCACCACCCAGCCGCTGGAAGACGCCGACACCGTCCAATTTCGCGAATACCTGGAGTTGATGGACCTCGGTGACAACCTGATGTTCTCGACGGATTATCCGCACTGGAGCTACGACTCGCCGATGTATGCGATCAACCGATTTCCGCGTGTGCAGCGCGAGCGCATCATGCGTGGAAACGCAACCGCGCTCTACGGTCTGCCCGCGACCGTCGCGGCGCTGCCCGGCGAGCGGTTGGCTGACGGTGCTGCCCTCGATTGATGCCCTGACCGGGCAGGTCTACCTTGAAGAGGGTTTCCGGCCCGACGGGCCGGAACATCGATTTCGGGAGATATGAGGGCATGACGCAAACGAATGTCACACGGCCGCAGGGTCTTAGCCGGATCGACCCGGCGCTGCGCGAGGCCGCGGAACGGGTGGGTGTCGTCGAGTTCAGTGCCGACAGTCTGTCGGCCGAGCGGGAACAAGCCCACCGGGCGGCCGCCGAGCGGGCGGCCGCGGTCGACACCGCCGGGGTCGACGTCGAAACGCGGACGATTCCCGGTCCGGACGGCGAGCAGCTGGACATCCGCCTCTACCGGGGCGGCGGCACCTCGGCGTTGCCGCTGGTGATCTACGCCCACGGCGGCGGTTTCGTGACGGGCAATCTAGACACCGACCACGCGCACTGCGTGGAGTTGGCCCGCGATTCCGACACCCTGGTCGTGTCGGTCGACTACCGGCTGGCACCGGAACATCCCGCCCCCGCGGCGCTGCAGGACGCCGAGGCGGCGCTGCGCTACGTGGTCGAGCACGCTGCCGAGCTGAACGCCGACGCCACCCGGATCGCGGTGATGGGCCGTGACGCCGGTGCCGCACTGGTGGCCGGGCTGGCCCAGCGCATGTTCGACGAGGAGGGACCCAAGATTCTGGTGCAGATCCTGCATCAGCCGATGCTGGACTCCGACACCACACCGTCGCGCCGGGAATTCCAGCGCACGCCCGGCCTCAACGGTCAGGCGGTGAGCCGCGCCTGGGGCCACTACCTCGGCCACGCCACCGCCAACGGTCAGCACGTCCCTGCGCACCGGGCGAATCTGGAAGGGCTGCCGCCGACCTTCGTCAGCTGCGCCGACATCGATCCCTGCCGGGACGAAGCGATCGACTACGCGAACCGGCTGCTGCACGCCTACGTCCCCACCGGGCTGCACGTGATCGCGGCCACGTTCAACGGCTTCGACTCGGTGGCCCCGGATTGGGTTGTCTCCCAGGAGAACCGGGCCCTGCACGCTCAGTCGTTGCGGCGCGCGTTCGCGGTGTGACGACGCGCGCCCGGGTTAGACGGGCGTGAACTTGGTGATCAGCCACTTCCCGTCGATGAGGGCCAGCGTCACCAGTACGCTGCGGGCCGCCACCGATGGCTCGGGGTTGTCCTTGGTCGTAGTGCTCTGATCGACGAAGAGCAGCACGACTGCCGAGGTGGGGCGCAACTCCTGGACCGCCGCGCGCATCACGCGGGCGGTGGTTTTCAGCGCCTTCTGCTTGGACGCCGGCGCCACGAACTGCTGAGTGAACTGGTCGTAGTAGGACAGGAAATCACCGGACAGGTGGGACCTGGCGCCGGCGAAGTCCTTATCCAGGCTCTCCGGCGAGTACGACAGCACCGCCACCGTTCCCTCCGACGCCGAGTTGATCACCGTGCGCGCCACGCTCTGGCTGGTCAGCTGATCCGGCCGGTACTGCTGGAAGTACATCCACGTGGCCAGCCCACCGGAAATCAGCAGCAGCAGCACGAGAATCACCGGGATCGGCTTGACCGTGATCTGCCGGCGCCAGAAGTCGCGCCGCCAGGTGCGCCGGGGCGTGGCTTCCCCGTCGGGAGCCGCGGTGGTTTCGGGCTCGTCGATGTCGGCGTCCGCCTCGGGCACTTCGGCTTCCTCGAGGCCGCTGTAGCCGGTGTCGTCGGCAATGCCGATGTCGTCGTCATCGGAGTCGTCGGCGACGTCGTGGGTGTCGGGGACCGGGTTGGGCGCCTCGGCCTGGTGGATGTCGTCCACCGGCTCGGGGACCTCCTCGTCGGAGGTCTCACCGTCGCTGTGCGACTCGGCGGTTTTGCCCAGGGCGACGGCGAAGGTCGCGTAGTTGGCGCGGGCCTCGACGGTGTCGGCGGCGTCGAGACGCTCCGGCTGTTCGTCCGCCGCGGCGCCCCGCACCACGGTGTCGGGCGTGCCGCCGGATACCTCGGCGTCGTCCTTCTTGGTCAGTTCGACGGCGCCCCTTTCGTCGCTCACGGCACGAACTCCACTTTCGACATCTTGTATTGGCCGTCCTCCTCCATCACCGTCACCCGAAGCCGCCAGGCGCGCGGTTCGTCGGGGTTGCCGCCGGTGGCATTGGTGACACGTGAGGTCGCCGAGACCAGGACCTGCGCGGAATGCCCGTCCATCGACTCGATGGCGGCTGCGTTCACCGATCCTTCGGTGACCACTTTGGACTGCTCGACCACTTTGGTGAAATCGGCCGCCCGCTGCTGGAAGTCATCCCGGAACTCACCGGTGGAATTGTCGATGACCCGCTGCACGTCTTGTTTGGCGCGGTTGAAATCGAGCGAGGTCATGAAGACCACACCCTGCTTGGCCCCGGCGATGAAGGCTGCCTCCTGGCGCCGCTTTTCCGAACTTTCGTGATGCCACCAGGCGAAAAGCCCGCTCAACACGAAAAATCCGAGAATGAGGATGACCGCAGCCCCCTGGAGGATCGTGGACAGCTTCGGCATCCGCACCGAGTTGCGCAACCGGTCCCGCCGCGAGGGCGTGATCGGCTCGAACTCGTTGTAATTCGCCGACTCGTCGTAATCTTCCGGCTCGTATTCGGCCTCGTCGTACTCCTCGGACTCGTCGTAGTCCTCGTATTCGTAATCGCCGTCGTCTTCGTACTCGTCTTCGTACTCGTCGTCGTCGGCGGCGTTGAGCGCTTCACGTCGCAACCGGGCCGCACGGGCCTTGGCGCGCGCCGCGGCAGCCAGCAGTTCGGCTTCGGCGGCCTCGGCTTCGGCCTCCTCGGCCAAAGCCAGCACATCGGCCTTCGATGTCACCGCATCGTCGTCTAACTCAGCCATTTCGGCGACCGTCCGTCATTATCGACTGAACTCCGGTATCTCTTACGGTATTGCCCATTGCTAACATCGGTGTCGCCAGCGCACCCCGATGAGGACCGATCAGGCGGATGATCCCCCAACCAAACTTGCCTCCCGACTTCCTTCGCGGCGAAGGAACGCCCGGGGAAGTCCGGCCGGCCTCATGACCGCTGTCGACTCTCCCGAAAAGATACTCTTTACCTCCACCACTCAAGCGTTTCTGTCCAAAGAGGCGTCGCTGCGTCACGTCCGCGACCTGCACGGCGCCGGTGAGTCCTTCGATCCGGCCTGGTGGCGGCGAGCCGCCGAACTCGGCTGGACAGGGCTGCTGGTGCCCGAGGAGCTGGGCGGGGGCAGCGCGTCGGGTGACGGCTTCGCAGACTTGGCGATGGTCGCCGAACTGCTCGGGAAAACCGTCGCGCCGGGACCGCTGTACCCGGTCAGCACGGTACTTGCCGGGCTGGTCGAGGCCAGCGATCGGGACAACCACACGGGTCTGATTGACGCGCTGGTGTCCGGTCAAACGGTGGCGTCGTGGGCGGTTGCGGAGCCGCGCCGCGGGTGGGTGCCGCAGGATCCGACTGTCGGCTTCGTGCCGGCGGATTCCGGTTACCGCATCGACGGAGTCAAGGATCGGGTGGAGGCCGCCGCGCAGAGCGCGGTGCTGCTGGTAACGGCTCGAAGCGGCGCGGACAGCTCGGTGGTGCGTCAGTTCCTGGTCGGCACCGACGCGCCGGGCGTGCGGATCACCCCGGTGCAGTCGGTCGACATGGTCAAGCAGTACGCGACCGTGGAGTTTGACGGCGTGATCGTCGACGGGTCCGCCGTCGTCGGCAACGCAGCCGAGACGCCGGCGTTGATCGAGCGGCAGAGCCAGATCGCCCAGGTGTTGCAGTGCGCCGAGGTGGTCGGAATCCTGCAGACGGTCTTCGACTTCACCGTGCAGTGGGCGTTGGACCGGCACTCGTTCGGACGTCCGCTGGCGTCCTATCAGGCGCTCAAACACGGCTTCGCCGACATGAAGATGTGGCTCGAGGCGTGCCGTGCCACCACCGCTGCCGCAGTCGCCGACGTGGCTGCGCACGCACCCGATGCTGCGCTCTCAGCCAGCGTCGCCAAGTCCTACGTGGGTGAACTCGCCGGGCCGATCGTGCAGCGCTGCGTGCAGATGCACGGTGGCATCGGCGTCACCTGGGAACACGACCTGCATCTGTATCTGAGACGGGTCACGTTGTACCGCAACATGTTCGGCACACCCGAGGAGCACAACCTCGCGGTGTACAGGATGGCGGGCCGATGACAGCCGAATCAGTCGCCGAATTCGCCGCCCGTGCCCGTGCGTGGCTGGCCGAGAACATGCCGAGCATCGACCCGGAGAATCCACCGGCCGCGCCGCGCGACGACGAACGGTCCTGGCAACGCGCCCGCGAGCTACAGCGGCGGCTGTGGGACGGCGGATTCGCCGGTATCTGTTTCCCCCGCGAATACGGCGGCCTGGGGTTGCCCTACGACTACCAGCGGGCCTTCGACGTGGAGTCCTACCCCTACGAGATGCCGTTGATCCTCAACGTGCCGACGTTCACCATCTGTTGCGCCACGCTGCTCGACACCGGCAGCGAAGAGCAGAAGAAACACCACATCGCCGGTGCGTTGCGCGGTGACGAGATTCTGGTGCAGTTGCTCTCCGAGCCCAGCGGCGGGTCAGACCTGGCCGGTGTCATCACGCGCGCCGAGCGTCGCGGCGATCGATGGGTGATCACCGGCGCCAAGACGTGGAGCACCAGCGCGTTCGCCGCCGACTACGGGTTGTGCCTGGCCCGCACCGACTGGGAGGTGCCCAAACACGACGGCCTGACCATGTTCCTGGTGCCGATCCAGCACCCGGGAATCACACTGCGGCGCATCACGCAGGTCAATGGGGGCGCGGAGTTCTGCGAAGAGTTTCTGGACGGGGTGGACGTCGGCGCGGACGCCGTGGTCGGCGAGGTGAACGGCGGCTGGGCGGTGGCCTCGCGACAGCTGTACCACGAGCGCCGTGCCGTCGGTCAGGGCTCGGAGTTCGCCAGCGGATCCGGTCATGAGGGCGGCCACACCACGCCGGTGGACTACGTCGATCTGGCGGCCAGGACCGGCCAGGCTGACAACGAACGCATTCAGGAGATGGCTGGCCGGGCGCTGGTGCACCGCGCGGTCGCCGAGCAGCTCATCGAGCACGTCTCCCGCAATGTCCGTGACGGCGGACTGCCGCCGGCCGCCGGATCCCTCATCCGGCTGTTCCATGCCGAGCACGTGATGCTGGAGATGGACATCGCCTTGGCCATTGCCGGCCCGGCGGGTGTGGTGGGGGAGATGGGCGAGGGATTGCAGACCGGATTGCGGTACCTCTCGCGCCAGTCGGTCGCCATCGGTGGCGGCACCACCGAGATGGCCCGCAACGTGATCGGCGAGCGGGTGCTGAACTTTCCGCGGGAATATGCCGCGGACCGCGGCGTGCCGTTCAACCAGGTCCGGCACGGCCGGACCCGCTGAACCGCGCCCTCAGGCGTCGGCGGCGCTGACCGGAATCTGGACCAGCGACAACACGTGGTGTGCGGGGCTGCCCGGCGGCGCCACCAGCACGCAGTCGCCGCCTTGTCTGCGCGCACGTTCGCGCGCGGCGGCCAGCGCACTGACACCCGCCGAGCCGAGGTGGGTGACAGCGCTCAGGTCGATCGTCAATGACGCTATGCCCGAACGGCTTTCGACCGCAATCTGGCGATCCAGGGTGGACGCGGTGTGGGAATCGACCTCGCCGCGCACGATGATGCGACCGCCGTCGGCAACCAGCGACACGAACTCGCTGTCCACCACCCGCTGGCAGGACACCCGGCTGACCACCGAGTCGCTGACGAAGTTGGCCGGCCGGGACAGGCGGTGGACGAGGCTGGCGGTGGTGCCGTCGGGACCGTGGACCACGTGCGATTCGGTCACCAGCGCCTCGGCCATGGCCAGGCCGCGCCCGCGGCCGCGTTCGCCCTCGCGGTAGTCCTTCCATTTGCCGCGGTCCGTCACCGCCGCCCGCAGCAGACCGTCACCACCCAGTTCCGCTCTGACTTCGACACCGCCGGAGACTTCGGTGGCGTAGCCGTGTTCGACGGCGTTCTCCACGAATTCGGAGACCGCGTGCACTACGTCGGAGATGTCGTCGGCCTCGGCACCGAGCTCGGCGAGCCACTTGCGCAGCCGGGCCCGGATGCCGCGGGCGGCGTGGATGGTGGCATCGGCGGTGACCTGAAGCGGTGGCGTCGCGGTTCGTCGCTGCGCCGCGAGCAGGGTGACGTCGTCGTTGTAACCCGTTGAGCGCAAGAGCAATTCGAGTGTCTCCGAACAGAGGCGGTCGATGGGCCGCGCGGGTGCGTCGATCACGAACCCGCCGGTGCCGGCGGCGATACTGGCCGCCAATTCCGCGAACTCGGTGGTGCTCGCCGCCAGCGGCCGTCCCGGGCGTTCGATCAGGCCGTCGCTGTAGAGCAGCACCGCGTGCCCGATGTCGATCGGCTCGCTGCGCACCGGAAATCCGTTGCCGCTGCCCAGTGGCCCGCCGCCGGACGGCTCGAGGTAGCGCGAGCCCGCGTCGGCCGTCACCACCAGCGGGGGCGGATGGCCGGCGGTGCAGTACTGGAACTCACCGGTGCTGAAGTTCAGGGCGCCGACGCAGATGGTGGCCGACTTCGACCCGGGCACCTGCTCGTGGAAGCGGTCCACGGCCTCGAGTGCCTCGGTGATCGAGAGTCCGGCGGTGAGCTGCATCCGCAACGCGGTGCGTAGCTGAGACATCACTGCGGCCGCCTCGACACCGTGGCCCACCACGTCGCCGACCACCAGCACCAGGTGACCACCGAGGGGCAGGGCGTCGAACCAGTCCCCGCCGGCCGCGGTGTCCTCGGCGGCGACGAGGTACTCGGCGGCCACATCGGCGCCGGGCACGATCGGCACGGTGGCCGCCAGCAGTGCCTGCTGCATCACGGTCGCCGAATCGCGGGCGTTGCGGTAGCGCTCCGCGAGTTCCTCGACCCGCGCCTCGGCGGCCAACCGTGCCTCGACCCGTGCCGTGACGTCATCGAAGACCAGTTGCACGCCCTCGATCGGTCCGTCGGGGGAACGTCGCGGCGTGACGAGGAAATCGAAGAAGCGTTCCTCGACGCCGGAACCCTGCAGGTCGACCTGCAGCCGCCACTCGGCCCCGGATTGCGGCTCACCGGTCTGATACACCCGGTCGAACATGTCGAAGATCTGCTGGCTCTCCAGCTCCGGATAGATCTCCCGGGCGGGTTTTCCCACTAGTTGCACCGCTGGATTGAAGGCCCGCAAGGCCGCGTTGACCGCGATGAACCGGTGATCGGGTCCCTCCAGGCCGACGACCATCGCCGGGATGCTCTCGAAGATGCGCCGCACGTCCGCGGCCGCACCCACCGTGTGATCCCAGTCCATTTCGGCCGACATCTTGGCCGTACCTCCCGCGGACCGATGTAGCAAACAAGTCGGGTGCGTCGATGACAGCGTCAAGCAACAGTAATCAGATTAGCAATCCAGGCGATATGCGCCAGGCACCAAAATGTCGCCCGCACTCGGGCGAGCTCGCGCGCTATGCGGCGGAGAGCGCAGCTTCCGTCGTCGGGTGAACGGGCAGCACATTTCCGAACGAGCACGCATCCACGATTCGGGCCACGCCGGGGTTGCTGCTGACCATGCGCAAGGTGATGCCGCGACGCCGCAGGCGTTCTGCTTCGTCGGCCAGTACGGTGAACGCACAGCAGGCCATGAAGTCGAGGCTGTTCACGTCGACGACCAATACTCCCGGCTGCGTGGCGACCGCGGACGCCTCGGCGACCAGTCCGCGCCAGGTGTGTTCGTTGGAAGCATCGACTTCGCCGCCGGCGCGGATCAGCACCGCTGAGCCGCTGCGCACGGTGGTGGCCCGCAACGAGCTATTCGGCTCACCGAGCTGGGACGCCAACCGGTTGCTCAACGGCACCGGAATGGAAAACGATTCGGACGGACCCAGGTTCACAGCGCACCCCCTAGTCGACCGCGCCGGAAAACCCCCCCGAGTGGACGTTGCTGCGCGCCGGAAGAAAGTCTGATGCCTCGTGTATAGCAGAGTGACACGGCTGACGTGGCGAAACGCCGAAACCGGGCCCGGCGGTGTATCAGTCGAGCGTGGGGCCGGTTTCGGTGGGGCGACCGACGATCGCGAAGTTCACCGTGGCGGTGGCCGCCAATTCGCTGTCACTGTCACCGAAGATGTCGATCTGCATAACCAGCGAGCGGCGACCGGCGCGTAGCACAGTGGGTACCGCGCGCGCCGAGCCGTGCCGAATCGGCCGCAGATAGCGGATCACCAGATCGGAGGTCGTCATGGCGGTACCCGGCTGCAGGTATTCCAGCCCCAGTTGTCCGCCTGCCACGTCGGCGAGGGTGGCGATCAGACCGCCCTGCAACGCGCCGGAGGTGTTCACCACCTGGGGGCTGACCGGCATGGTCATCGCGAATCCTCCGCCGGGGGTGGTGGTGGGGCGCAGGCCGATCTGGGCGAACAGTTCGGCCAGCGTGGGCTCGACCGCGTTGTCGGTGGTGTCCCGGACACCCAGGGCGCGACTGCAGAAGTCGTAGAGCTGACCGGAATCGATGGGGGTGCCGTTCAATTCGGTGCCCAGCCAGCGCAACCGGAGGGCGCCGATGACGGTCTGCATGACGATCGCGGCTGCAGCCCCCACGTCGAGCGCCGGGTCGAACAGGCCCTCGGTGATGCCCTGACCGACGATGTCGCGGATCAGTCGGTGCAGCGGGGACAACACGCGGGCGTATTCGCGGGGCCGGGTCTCGGCCAGATGCTGGTTGTAGAGACTGAGCGCCCGGTTGAGGCTGTCCTGGGTGCTGGATTCCGGCTGCGCGGTGACCCGGTCGATGACCAGCTTGAGCGCCGAGGTGCTGTCCAATCCGGTCGTCTCGACGCGCCACATGTCCGCGGCCTGTGCCATGGTCCGATCGAACAGCGCCAGCAGCAGCTCGTCCTTGCTGGCGAAGTGCTGATAGAAAGCGCGCAGCGAGGTCTTGGAGCGGGCGACGACTTCCTGCACGGTGAAGTCGGTGCGGCCGGTTTCGCCCAGGATGTCGACCGCGGTTTTGATGAAGCGGTCGGCGCGCGTGACGTCGGCTTGCTCGGTGGGGCCGGTCATGGGCGGATCCTTCTCCTTGCGGGCCGGGCGGAACGCTGCGAGCGCGCACTGAGAATGACATTACCGTGCGCAGTCCGAGCGCTAGGGTGGACCGGTGATTTCGGGCGGCGCGGACGGCTCGGCGACGGGGGACCGGCGCCGCATCGAGGAAGCCGTCGCGCTGTTGCTGGGTGAGGCACCTGCGGGTTGGGCGCACTTACACCTCGAATTCGATTCGGCCACTTCGGCTGCCACGACTTCGCTGACGACAGGCGAAGGGACGTCGATACCGCTGCCGGTACCTGCCGGGGTGATAGCTGCGCTCAGCGACTATCACCGGCAGAGCGGGACCGCAGGGCGGTTGGTGATCGATTGCGACGCCGACGGGCGGTTGTCGGCGCGGACCGATCCGGTGGCGACCGCAGCCGGGTCACGGCGTTGGCCGCAGTGGGTGCTGGCGACGATCACGATCGGGTGTCTGGCCGCTGCCGCAGTGGTATTCGCGACGGGCTGGCGGTGGTCGGAGCCGCCGCGCCTGACTGCGCTGGGGGTGCCGCCGCCACCACGCGCGCAACAGGCCTTCGCGGTGGCAACGCAGTGGTATGAAGCCGAGAACAACGGGGATGTAGCGCGGATGCGCGAACTGGCGTGTGTGCACCCCGCGCAATCGGTGACGGACTGGATCAGCACGATCGGCTATTACGGTCAGGATCAGGGACTGGTCTTCACCGACGCGGTCACCAAGTTCCGTGATGACGGGGCGGCGGTATGGGTGCGCATCGCGGTGCGCATCCGTCCGGTCGACGACCGCACCAAGCGGGAAGTGGACGAGGCGCAGACGCACGGCGGTTTCCTCTACGAAGAATTGACCCTGGCCAGCGAAGGCGGCACCTTGAAGGTGTGCGACATTGCACTGCCGCCAAAGGCGGGGGGCTGAGTGTCGATCAACGGTAGGTCGCCGACGGGCAGGCCAGCGCGCCGGATCTCGTTGTGGCTGTGGGTGATTGCGGCCCTGGCGTCAACCGCGGTGTTGGTGATTGCGGTCGTCGGCCGAGACCGCGGCGACCACCCGACATTGCGGCCGAAGACGGTCAGCAACTCGATGACAGAAGCGCAGGCCTACCAGGCCGCCGACACCACGGTGCGGGCCTGGGTACGCGAGCGCAGCGCGCGTCATTTCGCCAATCTGCAGGCGCTGACCTGCCCGGACAGTGAGGGAACGGTCACCACCGAACTCAACGACGTCAAGACCAACCAGCCGCTCGGCAAGGAGATGCACGTCGTGGCCACCGGCGCATTCGGCCGCCACGGATCGCTGTGGACCCTGAGCACGCACTTCGACAATGACGTCAGTGTGCAGTTCGTGTTGGGCGTGCGGGACGGCGAGTTACTGGTCTGCCGGATCGCGTCGGCGCCGGTGCCATGATGAACGCTGCAGCGGAAGGAGAGTGACGCGTGTCGGGGTTACCCGCGGGTGGATTTCGGTGGGTGGAGCCGGACGAAGCGCCGCAAGCGCCGCTGCGGCGTTCTCGGCGGCGGTGGTGGCTCGGCGCGGTCTTCGTGGTCGTGCTCGCGACGGTGGCCGGCGTCGTGGCCGTAAAAGTCTGGGCGCCTTGGTCTCCCGACCGGCGTGCTGCCGATGCCCCACCTGCCGCCCCGCCGATCGGCACACCCAAAGACCTGCTGGTGTCGTTCCCCCTGAACCGCCAGCCGGTCCCCGGTTGGCAACTCACCGCGGCAGACATGGGACTGCCTCCCGGCGTCAAGCTGGGCAACCTTTTCACCCGCAACGGCACCAAGGCATACTTCGTGGCCCTGCAGGGCTGTGACAAGAAATGCCGGCATCCGACGGGCTGGATTTACGGGCTGGACGTCACCACCGGTGCCCGGCTCTTTCCGCCGGTGGCGCTGCCCGAATTCTTCGGGGACTGTTACGGCAACGGGCCGGCGGTGGCCGTCTGCACCAGCAGTGTCGTCCAGGGGACCGAGCAGTATGTCCCGCCTCCCGGCGCCTGGGTGATCGATCTCGAGCGTGGTGCGCTGACCTACAGCGGACCAAACACCCTCAACCCCAGGTTGGGCGGAGACACCCGGCTGGAGCCGGTGGGGTACAAGTACGGGCCTACCTACCTGCTGGCAGCCAAATACGGCGAAGGGCTGCACGGCGTCGGTCCGCACGCCGAGATGACCTGGTTCCTACCCGGCAGCGGAGAGGTCAGCTTCCCGGCCACCTGGGATCCGGACGTTCCGCCGCTCACCCTTGCCGTGCAGCCGCTGAAGGACGTCCACGACGAGCGCGGCAACCGGGTGTTCTCGATCGCCGACGGCAAAGACATAACACCCACCCCCCCGGCGGGCACCCGGCTCGAAGAGGTCGAGACCTACAACGGCGGGTTCGCCTATCAGTTCGATGCCGGCAAGGTGACCGGCACGCTCATGTATGACACCTCCGGGCGGATGGTCGGACGTCAGCAACCCCAGCGCAGCTACCCGCGGCGAAACGCGGCGATGCTCACCCTTGCCGTCGGTGGTACCTTCGAGATCTACGATGCCGCAGGCAAACTCGTCGCCACCATCCCGTCGCGGAATCTGCACGAGGACTTCACCGTGATCGGAACCAAGCTGTTCATCAGAACAGAAGACAGCGGCTACGGCGACCAGACAGCCTGGCAGCAGTGGGATCTGCTGACCGCTCAACCTGGACGCACCTGCACGATGCAGTTCGGATCCGGCTATGTCGGATCCGACGGTACCGTCGTCATTACCAGGCAGGATGCTTCGGAGGGAATCACATACGCGGCGATCGACACCACGACCTGCCAAACCCTGTGGGAGATTCCGGGCAAGATCTGGCTCTACAAGGTCGGTACCGGTCTGATCGAACACGACATCGACCGGGACGTCGTGATGTCGCTGCATGCGCCGAAGTGAGCCCACCTCAAACTGTTCTGTGTCCAACGGAAGGGCGCTTCAGGTACTGCGTGATTGTCGAAGCCTCGCTACGTCCTCAGCGATCATCGCATCGATGCGATCGGCGAGGTTATCCATTGTCATGGGCGTCAGGTAGTCGAAATCCGGCGCATAGATGTAGTCGCCATCGTCGCTGACGTTGACGCAGGAGACGGTGCTCTTGCTGCGATCAAATCCCCAATCGCGTGCCGGCTGCCAGTGACTCTGAATTCGCGCGAGCCGAAGCACGTGTGAACGGGCAATTGATACCCGTCCGCGCGTGATGTCGCGGGACATAATGACGGGGGCTTCGTCCTTGTCCGCCTTCGGTTCAGCCGGTGGCCGCACCAAGCCGGGAATCACGATCGCCGAATGCTTGCCCGGTTGGGTGAGCGCGAGCGAACCTGCGACGGCCGGGCCCAATTCGTAAGGTGCAACTGCAAACACGTCGACGCAGTGTTCCTCGTCATTCTGCGCAGCCACGAAGCCTGATTGGCCGCGACGATGCGCCATCATCCGTCCTCGTCGGGCGCCGACAATGCTCACGACGCACTCCACCCGAATGTCTGCGTTGATATACGAGGTGATCCACGGTGCGAAGTCTCGTAGGTCACCCCCCTCGAGACGTCCGGGGACGGCAGCCAGGTATGACTCGTACTCCTGGTAACTCCCGAAACGGGAGGGTTGCAGCACGACAAAGGGGTGCGGCAAAAAATCTCGGCCGAGCTTGTCGCTAATGGCTTGCAGGTCGACCAGCTCGAGGCGTCCTACCCGGCTCAGCGCCGCGCGCTTCATTTCGCCACTTGGGGTGGACCGGCTAGGACGATTTGGGTGGACTGGCGTCTTTGGATTCCCCGCCGACTACCGGCACCACAGCTTCAGCTTCCCCGATCACGTCTTGGCCGTGCTTCGTCAGCCGCAGGGCCTTATTCGCCTTGTGTGCCTTGTCTGCGCCCGATCCGCCTCGATGACCCGCCGCCGGAGCACCGGCACCTGGTGTACCTCCCGCGCCCACGCCCGCCCGAGACACCTGCGTTGCGGCGACGGGCTTGCTCGACGGCTGCAGTTGGGTGGGCCGCTGGCTCGCGGCCCCGTGCGCGACTCCGGCGCCCCCGCTGCGACCCCCTCCTGATCCTGACGTCTTGGCTCCGGTCAGACCCTTCGGGCCCAGACCCAGTACCCCTTCGGGCAAACCGAGCGAGCCCTTGTGGCCGCTGTTGTTCAGGGCCTGACCCAGGGCCTGATTGGCGGCATTGCCCGCCTGCCCGGCTGCGTTCTGAGCCTGTTGAGCTGCTCCGTTGGCGGCGTCTCCGACGCCCTTGGCCGCGTCGCCCAGTCCCTGCAGGGGGTTCGGTGAAGAATTCGGGCTGCTGAGCTTGTTTGCAACCGGGGTCACTCGGCTTGGTCCGGCGGGCCTCGGAATATTCGGTGTGCCCAAGCCGCCCGGACTCGGGCCGCCGAGTGGCGCACCGCTTGGCGTACCCGTACCCCCGGGCCCCCCGGGGGCGCCTACTCGAGGTGCGCCTGCCGACATGTCGGGATGACGTCGACTGATCCAATCGATCGGCGGATTGTAGAAGGAGTGAATTGTTTGCTGCGCCGCGCGGTCATAAGAAGCTGACAACAGTTCGTCTGCAGCCTGTTTCTCTGAAATATGCTCATATTGCGCCCGAATCCGGGTATCATTGTCTAATTGTGTCTTGTTGGAAATGAACCAATCCCGCGTTTCCTTGATATCGCGCGAGAACGTGTCCACCAGGGGGCTCATCCGTTCGGTCGCGTCTACCAGGGAATCTAGGTAGTTGAGAGAATTTCGAGCCAATTGAGACATCTGTGCTGCGGTCGCCCCTGATAAGCTTTGCTCCGCTGCGGCTATCGCTTGCTCAAAGGTTCCGCGTAACTGCGCGAGAGCAGAACTCACGTTAGACCAAATGAAGCGATGGCGAACCGCGATGTCCTCCGCGGCGTCCTTGATGCCGTTGTAGCCTTCAAGGAAAGTGTTGATGTGCTCTAGCGGCACGCCCTTAATCGTCCGACCCGCGAGTTGGGTGCTGTCTATATTGTTGAGGTCGTCATATAGAGTTTGCCCGATATACGAATTATGTAAATTCGGAGGCGGGTGATTCGGGTTTACGGGGCCGAGATCGCCGTGATAGCCGTCATCGTGCGGCGTCCAATCCAGAGCGGGAGGATCGCCCGTCACGCGTGCCTCACCGCCTCGCAGAACTGTTCACACAACATCAGGCTTCGTCGGTCTTGAGCAGTTGAGTAAAGGCCGCACTGGAGAAATCACGAAGCGCTGTCGCAAATCCCACGTACTCTGCCAAACGCTGGCGAATCGCATCCCCGGAATCATTGAGTTGACGTGCCGTGGCTTGCGCGGATTGGAAGCTGCCGACAACCCCCTCGTTTATTTTCAACCCGCTCAATGCGGCTACCTGTGCGTTGAGGTCCTCGACAACTCGACCGGTGCTGGCCAGCCAGCTATTCAATGCCGCTCTGTCGACCTCCAGAATGTTCTGCGGCACAGCTTGTTGCCATTGCCGTAGTTGCAGGGTCGGATCTCCCAGCGAGCCTGGCGCGGGCGGTTCGTCAACAGACATGGTTTTCCCCTCCGGTTCCGACGTCGTCCGTCAGCGGCAAATCACTATTCCCCATGCAACCCCGACGCCCCAGCATCACGATGCGGGCTACGCAGAGAAGGCTCCTCCAACGAGCCGCGATCACCTGTCAGAATAGGCCACGCCGAGCGCACTAATCCGCGAAATTTCTGCGGCGGGGCGGTGCCGGCATTCGTGTTCCCATGCCCGTCCCGGGGGAAGTTCTGATCAGCTCGCGGCCTACCCGCGGGTGTCAAAATTGCCATCAGCCGCCCGCCGCTGGTCGAACTGCGCGTCCTCGACAGTCCGCTGGCCCACCCGCATCGCGCACAACCGGCGGATCAAGCTGCTGAGCGCGAAATTCCACGCGACCACCCCGACGGTCACGGCGATCAGCGGATAGTAAAACGTCACGCCGCTGTTGAGGGCGGCCAGCACGACCCCCGCCGCGTACGCAGCGGCGAGCAGCAGCACCGGGACCACCTCGGCGGCCAGGTCGGTGACCCGGTACCACCGCGGGGGCGCGATCAGTCGCGGCCGAACTTCCACACCCAACCTGAAGAACCCCGTCACCGCGACGAAGAGCATTACTGCGGCGCCGACGACGAACAGGGCGATGGTGGCGATGGTGTCCGGAGTGCTGCTCATGCGGCAAGGCCGGCCAGGCTCAGTTGGTTCAGTGCGGAATCGAGGTCAGGGTCACCGAACTGGCTGAATACGGCAGCCAGATCGGCCCTTGTCACGGTGTGCGCGGTGGCCGCCGCGAGCAGCTGGTCGCACGCGTCCCGTACGCCCGGGCCGACGACTGTCATCATCGCCTCGACGGTTTCCCCCGGTGTCCAGATCGCCGGCAGTGGGTCGTCGAGTTCGTCGAAGGTGTTGGTCGATCCGCGCCACCAACGGCCCTGCTCCCACCAGAAGCAGAAGCTGAGCAGTCCGTTCTGATTGCGGGTGTTCAGCACCGAATCGTTGACCCAGGCGGGTGCGCCGCCGTACAGGTCCGGCAGCGGTTGTCCCTGCTGGTAGGCCGCCACCAGCAGCGGGGAGTTCCAGCGCCCGCCGGAGAGCACCGCCCGGTCACCGGGCAGCAGGTACAGGGTCGACCCGCTGCGGGCATCGGATTCGTACCAGGCCAAACCCGCCGCGATCCGCGGCCCCCACCGGGAGCGCGCACCGGTGTAGACCGCGGCCAGCACCGCCCACCGGGTCCACGTGACCGGTAGCGGTTCGACGTCGTCGGTTTCGACCGGCAGACGACCGGCTGCCTGATCGGCCGATGCCGCCGCGGACGCCTGCTGCGGAGTGCGGCCCTGCGCGGCCGGCCCGGCCAGGTAGCCGGCCAGCCACACCGGCAACCGGGGCCGGGGATAGGTGGCGATGTCGTCGCGATAGTGGTCCGCTGGCTGCAGTTGACCGTCGGGGAATGGTTGGTCGCCGTAGTCGTACTCGACGCGCAGCCGACCCTGGCTGGTGACGGACAACGTGAGTCGCCACCACGGCCCGGCCGACATCTGTGCGCTCACCTCACGTTGCGCGCGCACCAAATCCAGCACCGGACGTGGCACGGTGACGGGCTGCCACCCCCGGGGCGTATCGAATGCGCAATCGGCGGTTCCGCCGCGCACCGTCAGGGCGAATACCGCGATGAATTCCCGCCAGTCCGGGGGGCCGAGCGAGGCCAGCTCCCGGGCGATCGGATCGAGCATGCTCGAGGCTTGCCGGCCGATCTCCTCGTTGTGGGCGGCTTGGCTCTCTCGCGGCGGTGAGTCGTCGACCAGGGTGACACTGCGGGCCGCGGGTGCGCCCGACGGGTCGGCGGCGTTGACTGCTTCAGCGAACCCGGCCATGAACGCGGCGGGGTCCGCATTGGTGTGGGCGAGGGCGCGCTCCCGCTCGGCGAAGCGCTGCCGGGCGACCTGCGGCGGTGTGGCGGATGACGTCTGCTCGATGCGTCCGCTGTCCCCGATCAAGAACACCGCCCGCCCGACCGGCATGTGCAGAAAGCTCGTCGGATCGCTGGTGTCGACATGTACCGGTGCATACACCGACCAACCGGCCTCGAACCGTTCTGCCGTCAAACCGGTTGTCGGATAATCGATTCCCTCGCGACGCACGAACTCGGCGACCGCGGAGATGGCTTGGGCGGCGTCGATGGTCACCGCGCCACTCCTTCCGTGTCTAGGCACTGGGCGGGGATGCGATCCAAATTTCCGTACCCCGTCATTCGGAATCGCCGAACATCTGCCGGATGCCCGCGTGAGCGACCGGGTAGTACCTCTCGATCCGCGTCCTGATCCGGGTCAAGGATTCCTCCTCGGTGGGAAACCCGGTTCCCTCTGACTTGATCAGTGCGGCGAGTTCGGCCCGGTCCGCGAAACGGGTCAGATACTGCCATTCACCGGTTCGGTCGAACAGGCCGTAGACATCGTGCGCTGCGAGCAGCGCGATCATGCAGTTGATTTCACCGGATCTCTTGGAGTTGTAGATCTGTAGCTTGCGGTCGGCCGACCGGTAGAACGCGACGGAACCGAGTATGCCCCCCTCATCGACGCTGTCGTCGAACCCGGCCAGCTCAAAACCCAACTCCGCCAGCACGGGCCCCACAATGAGCTGGACATGCTGCAGAAATCCTTCGGTCATTTGTCACGGCTTTCTACGAGAACCCACGAGTCGCCGACTTGTTTGTAGCCGTACCTCGACGCGTGAGTTTGCAGGAACTCAATCTCCTTGGCCGAGAACGAGTCCGGACGAAGCAGCTGGACATCTTCCACCGACGAAAAGTGCCGGTAGTCGACCAGGTAGTCGATGCGGGCCACCCCGTTCTCCAGCTGTGTCCTCAGGAATTGTTCGTTCACTCGCCAGCCCAGTTCGTTGGCGTCCGGTCGGCTCAGCCCTCGCTCGATGTTCTGCCACGCCTCCGGTCCGGTGTCGTAGAAGATCCCGCCGTCGTGCCGGGCGGCGCCGATGTAACCACCGTCGTAGCCGTCGTACTTGCCTAGCACCACCCGGTCCGCGTCGCCGACGCGGTGGGTGGAGAGCTCCGCCATGTGTCGCACCAGGTCCGACGTGAGATTCCCGCTGGCGAACGCGTGATTGAGATCAGCGGCCAGCTGCGCCGCCTGCGGCGGGTAGCTGACGGGATCGCCGATCGCCATGACGCCGGTCGGATGGTGCGGGGCCGGCGGTTCCGAGGGGTGTCCCGCCACGTCTCCGACGGCGGTCGCGGCTTCCAGTCCCCGGCCCCGGTTGTCCAGGGGTGCGACCGGGTTTCCGTTGTGGTCGAGATATCCGACGGCGGTGCTGTCGACCGCGGCCTCACCCCAGTACGGAGGCCACCCGGACCGCTCGAAGTGGTCACCGAAGCGTTCGTAGAGGTGCACCGTGCCGCCCTCGTTGACCGCGACGTAGGCGTGACCACCCATCTCGGGTCCACCCGCCCACCGCGAGGCGAGGATCGCCGCCGACCCGTCGCCGAGGCGCAGCAGCGCGTCGTGCACGTCGGCGTAGCCCGCGAAGTGCGACTCAGAATCCCAGGCCGCGAACAGATCTCGTGCGGGTACCCCGGTTGGGCCCGGTTCGGTCCGCAGCACGACATCGCGGCCATAGCGGTCAGCCAAGAGACCGGCGACGTGGTGCGCGCAACTCGCGTCGCCGCCGGGATGTTCGGGCAGCGAATGCCACCGCGGATCCCAGATCCGCCGGGCCGACTCGGCCGGGTCGGCGTGGTGTTCCAGCGCCCGCATCTCCGCCGGTTCGGCGGTACGCCACCGGCCGGGAGCCGACGAGTCCACTTCGAACCGCTGCAATTCACGGTGGACCTGGTCGAACAGACCGGCGCCGATGCGGCCGAAGTTGGCCAACGACTCAGTTCGGGTAGTGGCGTGCTGCGAATCGAAGCTGTAGTACGCCGAGTGGGTTGCAGTATTGCGGTCCGGTCCCCGGATCTGATCCATGTAGCGCGGAAACTCCGCGGTAATCCGGTGCGCCCCGAAGGCATGCATCGCAGGATCAAGACCCAGGCCGCGACCGAAGGCGCGACCGGATGTTTCCGGCAGGCGCGCGCCCAGCCCGTCGAGCGAGCGCGCACCCAGCATGGTGATGGGGTCGCGAGACGAGGACGCGACGAAAACCCTATCGCCAAGCCCGTATTCGGACACGTGACGCACCGGGCCGGCCCCCGGCGACCCGGCCAGGGTGATGCTGCGGGCGTGGCTGCTCAGCTCGCCGCCGTGCCCGGCGAAGCTGGTGGTGGTCGAACCGTAGGAATGGCCGAAGACGTCGTTGGTGGAGAAGTGGCTGCCGTCGGCTGCCAATGCATCGCGCGCGGCGTTGAACGCGGTCAGGTCGCCGCGCAGGATATCGCCACCGGCACGGGCCAGTTTGGGGTGCGCGACATCCCACAAGCCCTTGAATCCCTGCGGTGCGTCGTAACCGATCCACGCGATCGAGGCCACCCGGGCCTGCTCGTTCACCGCCCGCACCGATTCGAAATGGTGCATCGCGTTGGACAGATTGGTGCCGATCTTGTCGATCGTGGTGGAGAAACCGGGCACATGCCAGGACACCGCATCGGCGCGGTGCGGATCGTGACCGACGCTGACCACCATCCGGCCGTCGCCGCCGAACTCGTGCGGGTCGAACGCGAGGATGTGCACTTCCGCGCCGAGTTCGGCGGCTTTGCCCCGTGTCTCGTCCAGAGCTCGGCGAATCTCGTTGTAACGCTCGAGTTCTCGCTTCTCGGGACGGCTGAGGTGCTCGCCCGCGTCTTTGCGGGACTGCAGCTCATCGTGCAGCTGGGACAGCCGGTGATCGTTGGCTTCGGTACGCGCCCACGGGGGGATGCCCTCGGCGTTGCCGATTTCCCGGGAGTAAGCGTCGATCAGCGCGCGTTGTTCTTCGCCGCTCAGCTCGCGCCACCACGCGGCATTATCCCGGGCGCGCTGCTCACCAAAGGGCTTGTCGGACAGGTGATGTCGGATCTCACTCGGATGGACCGGCGGAATCCGCTTCCACAGCGCCTCATTCGCGATCCGCTCGGCGTCGGGATGCGAGGCGACGTCGCGCCCGCGGTCACCGGGATCGACATCGTGGTGGTGCGCGTCGTCGGGATGCGTCGTGGCCGACGGGTCGGTCAGAACTCCATCGTGCTCTCCTCCGGCCAGACCCCCTTGCGCTGGCGGCTCACCCATTGCGCGTGCGACGCCGCCACGCTCGACAGGTGGTCCGGGGGCTCGTTCAGGAACGTGCGCTTGTTGACGGTCACCGGGTGTTTCTGCGTGGGCTGCGGGGGATCGGTCAGGGACACGGCCGCCATCTGGTAGGTGATGGTCTCCGGGTCCTCCCGTGTGCGCCGGATCGTGATCCGCCACTGGTGGGGGTAGATCTGGTTGCCGATCGTGCGGCCGTTGCGTTTCGCCTCCGTGTAGTTCTCCGCGATCCAGTCCGGCGCCAGACTCGACTGCACCGTCACGATCCCGGTCTCCGCGTCGATCACCAGGTTCGCGAGGCCCAGTCCCATCCCCGCCTCGGCTTCCTCGGGCGTCAGGATCGCCTGACAGACCCAGCCCATCTCGAACGGCCACACCTGATAGGTGCGTCCCGGCTGCACCCGCGCCAGGTAGGCCAGCGCTTGTTCCTTGGTGTCCAGTTGCACCATGTTGGCCTCCTTGCGGTGCGGGTGGGGGACCGAAGTGATCGGGCCGCAGTGGCGTGGACCATAGCGAGGCGGACCGGTCAGTCATCCGCGTAGGCGGATGGTCCGAGGTCGAGCCGTGTTGGGGATCCCACCACACCGGACCCTGGGCGTCGCGCGGATACACCACGACGGTCGCGTGCGACCCTGATATCACCGGCTTGCCGTGGGCGTCGTAGATCGGGACGCCGTTGGCGTCGCGCGCGTGCCACTCGTTGACGACCAGCGCCGATGCGCCGGGGCCCATCTTCTTGATCTGCTCGTGCAGTGCGGCGAACTGATCGCGAATCGGGAGCTTCGAGTCGGCCGGATGCAGTCCGTCGCCGAGCCACGCCTTGGCGCGGGCCGTCCCGCCCGCTTCGCCGCTCTGGTTGTCGATGAGCCCGTTGGGCAGTGTGTCCGGATACCGGGGTGCGGACACCGTCGGGTGCCCGTGGAACGACGCCAGCGCCGACAACGCGCAGTCCAGGCAGTTGTTCGCGCGCCCCGGCACACCCGGTCCGCCGTCGTTGACCAGGTCGCCGTAGCGATTGCTGCGCGGGTCGGCCCATATTTCGTGCCCCTGCCGGCCGGGGACTGCCAGCGCGTGCTCGACCGCCGCCTGATGTCCGGGGTGCTCTACCGGAGCGAGTCGCCGCGGCCCGTAGACCCGCTTATCGGCATGGTTGGTGAAGCCGGCGGGGTCCATCGGTCCCGGTCCGGGCGGTGGCGGGTCGTCACCACCGTGCGGCTCGTCGACGTCGGGACGTCGCGCCGGTGGTTCCGTCAGCGGATCGGGGTGTCCGCCGGTGCGTCCTGGCCCACTGCCGTGGGAGGTGTAGGCCGCTGTCGACCTGGCCGCGGGGTGCGCGCCGTCGGGCAGCACCGCGGAACTGACGGCGGCAGGCATCGGAGCCTGGTCGGGGATCCCGGTCGTATCGCGAGCATGCTCCGAATCTCGCTGTCCGACAGGGTCTCTGGTGTAGTCATTGGAGGCTTCGGTGCGCCCGGTCGCATCGGGATGCGAGCCCCCGGCGAATCGATCCCCAGGCGTCCGGTCGGCGCGTTGCTCGTCGCGGCCCGGCTGTGATTGGCCGTCCCGCGCCGTGTCACGGACGTGGTGCCCGTCGCGCGGTGCGGCAATGTCCCGCCGGGGTTGGGCATCGCGGGCCGACGGGCTGTCGCGCGGGGGCTGGGCATCGCGCGTGGCGGGTGTGTCGCGCGCCGGCGCCACGTCATGTGGTGCCACGACTTCGCGTGGTGGCAGCAGGTCATGCGGTGGCACGGAATCCCGCGGTGGCATATCGCGGGCCGGAGCAACATCATGCGCAGGCGGTGAGTCACGGGGCGAGTGCGCGTCGATGTCGCGCACCGGGTGCGTCGACGGCTCGGTGCCCGCGGGGGCATGGCTCGGGTCCGAAATGCCATGCGTAACAACGCTATCCGAGGTGCGGGCGGCAGGCGCGCCAGCCGGATGGCCGGCAGCGGCGGATCCCGCGTCCGGCAGCCCGGACCGGGGGGGTGCGGCCGGTGCGCTCGGCGGCGGGCTGGAACTGTGCGCGGCCGGCGAGCCGGTGTGGGTAGCGGCCACCTGGGGGGTGCTCGGCGGTGCCGGCGCGCTCGGCGACCCGGTCGCGGGCGTGTCGAGGACGCCGGGGTGGTTCACCGGCGGTGCGGTGGCGCTGTGGGCGGTGATGCCGGCGTCGCCGCCGGCCAACCCGGTGGGCACCACCTCATGGGTGTGCGAGCCCGGGTTGAGCGGGACGTCGACATTTCCGGCGGGATGTCCGGCGGGCACCACGGCGCTCTCCGGAGAGTGACCAAGGGCGCCGGTTCCGGGTTCGGCCACCGGCACATGCGGCGGTTCGCCCAGCGAGAGAGGTCTGACGCCCGTCTGCCCGGTCCGGTCGCCGGTGAGCGCACTGGGCTCCGAGATCCCCGGCGCGCCGGTGCGGCGGAGCCCGTCTATGCCACCGAAGACCGCCCCGGCGCCCAGCGCGTCGCCGAGATTCATGTGCCCGGTCATCACCTGTTGGGCCGCGAGCGCACCACCGGCATTGCCCACGAACGAGGCACCGAAATTCTTCGCGTGGTTACCAAGCACCGACCCCGCGTCAAAGTCGTTCGCGCCCCGCATTATTGGGCCGATCGCGGCGCCGGATATCGCTCCGGACCCGACATCACCCCAGAACGACCTCGAATCGAATTCGTGCCGGTGACCCTGAATGCCCTGAATGCCCTGAATGCCCGCATTCATAGCTCCGGACGCCAGGGCGTTGATCGCCGCGCCTTCGAGCGCCCGCACCGCGATCTGGGCGATGACCCGGGCTACTGCTTCTCCCACCACTTTCGCGACTGCCGCACGAATGATCTGGGAAATGACTGCCTCGGCGCCGGCGATCAGTGCCGCCATCTGCGCGGGAGCCGTCCAGTTGATCCAGATCGACGCCAGCAGCGCGGTCAGACTCGCCGCCAGCACAACCAGGTTGGCGATGAACATCTGCTTGGCGAATTCGATCTCAGTGGCCGCCTTTTCGACCGCCTCCGCCAGTTGTCTCATCTGACCTGCGACTTGGTCTATCGACGGCGCATAGGGTTTGAGCCCTTCGATCAGCTTGTCGTGAAACTCGCCGGCCGTGAATCCAGAAAGGGTCGACTGGGTGGCGGCGTCCAGATCAGTCTTGAATCGCGTCAACTCGTCCGCGTAGTGCCGCCACCTGTCAGCCTGCCGCCGACACGCGGTTTCGTCCCCTTCCGGAAACGGCTCGCCGATCAGGTCGCCTACCCACCGCAACCAACCCGGAAGCTCGATACCCACGGCTTACGCGCCCAGCATCAGGCCGGCTCCCGTGCCGGCGGCTAGCCGGCGACCCCGCCATCCGCCGCGACGATGGTGTTGGCGGCTTCGGTGAGTGCGGGTGCGACGCTGGCCACCCCCTGCGCGAGATCTTTGGCGTTGCCAAGGGTTCTCGTGCGGTCCGGATCGAACTTCCCGGCAAAAGCCGAACCGATCTTGTCGTGCGACCACGGCGAGTCACCGGACAACTCCGCATCCACGCTGCGCATCAGGGTAGCGAGCCGATTTCCGAGTTCGTCGAATTGTCTGATTCCCGCGCGTGCGGTGGTGTCGTCGTATTCAAACTGTCCTGCCATGTGCGGTGAACTTCCCTTCGGCTCAATCGTTGTCGTGAATCGTCAGCTGCCAGTCCGGCGGGTCGGCGGCTGGAGCGGCCGTGCGCTGATGGTCCTCGGCGTCGAGCTCTTCGGCCAATGTGCGCCGCTCCCGGGAGCCGGGCGCGGACAGCGGCACCTGCGGCTGCAACGGCTTGAGTTCTTCGACGTCAGTGACGGGCGGGACGCCGAACTGCGCGACCTGTTGCCACAGGCCGGCCTGGAAGGCATCGGTCTTGGCGCGCATCTGGGCGGCCGCCGCCTGCGCGGCCTGCACGACCGCGGCACCCACCTCGGTGCCACTCGCCTGCGCCAACAGCGTCTCATCGAACTCCACCTGCACCACCACGCCCTGGGCGTTCACCCACACGTGCGCGAGATCGTCTGTGGACCATCCGTCGGCAGTCTCGATCGCCATCCGTTGCGCCGAACGGGCTGCCGCACCCTGAAATTCCTGGAGATTGGACAGCAAGCGGTCCACATCGAGACCTCCGGGATCACTACTCCCGAACAGGCCTGCGAAATTGCTCACGATGTCCCCCAGGTGACCGCTGCTGTGCGGCTAGTGTAAAGGCCCGCCAACTATCAAATGCGCAGCATTTTGCCGCGATCAGGCGTCAGTTCCGGGAGCCGCGGGGCCGGCCACGCCGGCGCGGGCGAACCTGGTAGCCGCCCCGTTCGGCCAGCGCCCGCAACCGGCGCAGGGCGAAGTCGCGCGCGCGCCCGGACTCAGGGATCACCACACCGGCCCACAGCCCCTCCACATTGGGGTCCTGGCATGCTTCGCGGGCGCACAGCCACCGGCGTGGGCAGCTCAGGCACAGGGCCTTGGCTTCCTCGTCGGGTTCGCAGGTTGTCCACCGATCCGGGTCCACGCTGCACACCGGCACGTACTCGTCCAGCGGCGTGGACAACGGTGTAACCGCTGCGGTCATGATTTTCCTCCCGACTCCTGTAACAACCCCTCGATGCGACGACTTTAATCACAAGTCGGGGCATATCGCAACAATTAAAACGTAGCGCCTACTGAGGTAAGCGGTATTTTACGTGTGTACTACAAGACAACCGTGGCATCGAACTGTCCCGAAGCGTAGCGCGGTGTGGCACGGTCTGCATTCAGACCGCCATCGCGAACGCGATTGCACCCGAGAACCGCAGCGATTCGAGGGTCGAACGCGGTTATGTAGCAGGAAAGATGTAGCATCGACCCACAGTGCTGAAGGAAGGCTGCAGCGACGATGCCCGATTCTTCGGGAGTCCAAGCCGGGGGAGTGGCGCAGTGACACCTGACCAGACCGTGCCCGCGACGGCGCTGGTGGTCCGGCTCGGTGACGAGGAGCACATGCTGGACCCGTCGGCCGGTGTCGCCGTCATCGGTCGAGACGCCTCGGCCACCATTCGTCTCCCCGACGACCGGATCTCCCGGTGGCACCTGCGCCTCGAACCACATCACGATGGCTGGCAGGCGATCGACACCAGCACCAACGGCATGTACCTCGACGGCGTGCGGCGCAGCTCGGTGCAGGTGACCGATACCACCACCATCCATCTGGCCAACCCCCAAGGCTTCCCGGTGACCCTGTCACCCGGTTCGGTGCCCGACACAGCCCGGGACATCACCACCGTGATCGAGCTGCCCGACGCCGACGAAGATCAGTGGTGGGAGGCCGACGATCCCGGCGTGGCGCGCGCGGGTCAGGCCGTCGCGGCGCGGCGCAACGAACTCGAGATCACCCAGCGCGGCCTGGCCAAAGACAAGATCATCAACGCCGGCACGCTGATCGCTTTCGAGAAGGGCCGCAGTTGGCCGCGGCGAGCCACGCTGGCGAAGCTGGAGAAGGCCCTGCAATGGAGCCCGGGCACCATCGCCCGCATTCGCAGCGGCTCGGCGGTGCTGCCCATCGCGGCGCCGGCCACCGTCCCCAGCAAAGTCCCTTCGGGTGCCGAGGAATCCACCGAGGTGCTCACCGACACCGTGCGGGCTCCGTTGCTGGCCGAGGCCGTCGAACTGGCCATGCACACCATCAGCACGGCCACCGCCGAGCTGCCCGACCCGGCCGACCCGGCGTTCGCGCCGAGAGTCACGCAGATCCTCGCCGACCTGCGCAAGCTGGAGAACCTCGCGGCCAATGCGGCCCGCAACACCAAGGGCACCCCGTCGGTGGTACTGGCGTTGAGTACCGTCCGGCGGGCCTACAACGACGTGATGGACCGGGCCGCGCGTTCGCCGAACGCCACGCTGGGCCAGCGCCTGTACGGCGCGCGGCACCGCGCCGAACTCAGCCTGGAAGAAGCTGCGGCTGCCGCGGGCCTGCCGGCTTCGGTCCTGGCCGACGCCGAGGCCGAGCGCCCCGTTCCCGACGATGTCGCGGCCGTGCTCACCACCCTGATCGGGCAGCTCTCCGTCAGCTGAGCAGTTACTGCGGCGCGCTGCGGTAGCCGGTCTCGAAGGCCACTGTCTGCTGTTGCGCGGGTTGCGGGGAGTGGCCGACGTTGGGCAGTCCCGAGGACGGCGCGACGGGCGCGGTCGACGACGCACCGGTCGGCGCAGTGGCCGGGCCGCCGAAGAATTCCGCATAGCTGGCGCTCTGCGCGGCCCGCCGCGATTCGGTGGCCGACGCGGGCTGCACCTGATGGGCCTGCCCGGAGCCGTTCTGGTATTCGGCCGCACCGTCGTCCTCGTGCGCATACTGCCCGTAGTACTGCGCCGCGGCCTGCGCATATTGCTCGGCGTAGGCCGCGTACCACGCCTGCTGCGGGTCGGCCTGGGCCGGCTGGTTCAGCACGGCGCCCACCGCGACGGCCGTCTGCGCCGCGTTCAGCACCACCACCACCCACAGCGCCCAACCCGGTTCGACGCCGTCGGGCACCACGACTCCGCGTGATAAGGCGTCCAAGAACCCCATCCCGGCCAGCGCTGCCACCCACTTCGCGGCCGGCGTCTGCCGGGGAAGCAGCCCGAATGCCGCCAACAGGCCGGCCAGGGCGGGAAACCGGACGTCCCAGTCGATACCACCGACGCCGAGCATCGGCCCGAAACTGACCAGGTAGGAACACAGACCCAGCACCGCGACGGCCAGCGACAGCGCGCGGTGCGACATCTTGGCGCCGGTTTCCGGTTCGGCGACCCACTGCGAGTAATCGCTGGATGCGCCCGGTTGCTCCGGCGCGTGGTAACCGCCCGAGGGGTACGACATGATCACTCCTTTGAACTGCCCCGATCCGGGGTGACCTCGATTTACGCTAGCGCACCGCAGCGGTGCAAAACGGCACCGCGGACCGCGGTTCTAGTCCTCGGCGGCGAAAGACGCTTTCAGGTAACGCATCTCCTCGTCGGTCGCGACCATGGTGACCACCGACGCGCCCGCGCGGGTGCTGACCTGCACTGTGTCGGTCCGCAGATCCAGCAGTTCCAGCGCGACGTCGGCGTTGGCCGTCACGGCAGCCCCGGGGGGCATCACCACGATCGCGGTCACGCCGACCCGCACGGACTGCTCGGTCACCCCGTCGAACATCTCCACCGAATAATTGCGGTCGGCTCCGGCCTGCATGGAACCCCGGTTGAAGTCGGCGACCCACAGCAGGTCGTGATCGTCCACCTCGTCAACCATGGTGCGCCACAGCGCCGGACGCCGCGTATGCACCAACACGTGCGCGCCCAGCGCCAGCGACCGCAACACCACCTGCTGGGCCAGGTGCAAGGTGCCGGCGATCTCCACGCGCCGGATCTGCGGACCGAACAGCGCCAGCGCCACCGCCCGGCCGTCCTCGTCGGCTCCGATCACCTGCCCGCAACCGGAGGCCGGTACGCAGAGTGAGGCGAAGTCCCGGTCCGGGTCCGTGCTGGAGTAGGCCCACTTGACGATCGGCTGCCGCGGCGCTGGCACCGGGAGGCTCGCCGCCAGTGCCGCATACTGCCTGCCCCGCAGATGGGTCAGTCCGCGCAGGTTGATCCGGGCCCTGCCGTGGGTGTCGAAGCGTGCCAATCCGCGGATCGCGACCGGACCGCTCGGATGCTCGCGCCGAAACGACAGGCTCATGGTGGTCGAGTAGCTGGGAATGGTCCACAGCAGTCCGAGTCCCGCCGTGGTCAACATGTCCGGCTTGATCGCGAAACTGCGCAACCGGAACCGGCCTTCGCGGCAGGTCCGCCAGGTTTCTTCCACGGTGACCAGGTCCACCCCGTCGGTGAGCTGATTGGTCGCCTGACCGATCTCGGCGGCTGTCAGCACCCGGGTGCGCAGGCCGCCCTCGGTCAGTCGGTTGGCCACGCGGCGGGTGGCGGTGGTGGCCGCACGCAGGATCCCGTCCCGTCCGCCGCCACGGCGGCGCACCGCGTCGGCACACCGGGAGGGGTCGAACCGGATCGCGATCCACACGTGGCGCTGGGCGATCGCCGGCAGCGGACCCAGCACGGCGTCGTACACCGCGGCCACCTGGCTGTGGCCCTGGGATCGGGCGCCTTGGCTGAGCACGTCGATGGAGTCCAGGGTGATGTCGAACTGCTGCAGACAGTCCACCAGCGCCCGCACCGGCACGGTCTCCCCGGACACCGTGGTGCCCGGCTCCATGATGGTCATGGCCTGCGGGTTCTCTTCGATCTTCAGCAACGACATCAAAGTGCTGCCGTCCCAACGGAATCCGATCAGTGCACCCTCGGCACCGGGGACATCGAAGGGGGCCCCATGATTCGTCCGCCGGGCCCGTTGCCGCCGTTGTCGCCAGAAGCCGGCCCGCAGGGCCAGCAACCGCGGCAACGTGGTGCCGCGCAAGCGCAGCACCACGATCAGCGCCACCGCAAGCCCGGCCAGACTGCCCTGCCAGCCGGGGAGCCCGAGCGCCGGTGCGGTCACCGTCCCAGCGGCGATCAGCAGCTGCAGCACCAGCAGGTCGGGCAACGGCAGGAAGCGCTGCGCGCCGATGTCGATTGTCGACCGCAGTTCGTTCGGCTCCGACGGCGCACCCGGGTCCGGGCGCGTCCCTGCACGACGCGGCACAGTCGGATCCTATCCAGTGTTGCGGGCGGAAATCCGCGCGGCTTTAGCTGGTGACGGCGTTATACGCTATCCACGCTCGGTGCTTGCCCGACGCTGATGGGGGTGAACATGCCTGCGCAAGTGACGACGCGCGCGCAGGTCAACGGCTATCGATTCCTGATTCGCCGACTCGAGCACGCGCTGATCCGCGCCGACTCCCGGATGATTCACGACCCGATGCGCGGGCAGATCCGTTCGCTGCTGGTAGGTCTGGTGATCGCGGTGCTGATCACCGGGGCCGCCGGGGTGCTGGCCTTCTTCAAGCCGTCGCCCAACATCGGCGATGCCCAGATTCTGCTGAGCACCAACGGCGGGTTGTATGTCCGCATCGGCGATCGCCTGCATCCGGTGCTGAATCTGGCCTCCGCGCGGTTGATCACGGGTAAACCGGATCCCGCCAAGTCGGTCAGCGACAAATGGCTCAACAAGTTGCCGCGTGGACCGATGGTCGGAATCATCGGAGCGCCCAACGGAATTCACGCCGGCGCGGACCTGCGCACGTCGCGGTGGACGGTGTGCGACGCGGTCACCACTCCGGACGTGTCCAAGAACGTCGGACTGGCCAGCGTGCAGACCGCGGTCGTCGCCGGTGACCTCACCCTCGACGACGACATCCGCCGGGCATCGACCTCCCAGATGCTGCTCGTCCGCTCCGGGGACACCGTCTACCTCGTCTTCGACGGCGTGCGCGCGGTCATCGATCCCTCGGACTCCGTCGTGATCAACGCCCTGCACCTGCAGCGTGCGCAGGTACGTCCCATCTCGGTCGCGTTGCTGAACACCTTCCCATTGGTTGCGCCGATCCGGTCGGTGACGATCGAGGGCGCGGGCAGCGTCGTCCCGGGTTTCCCCACCTACCCGGTGGGCTCGATCGTCAAAACAGTCGACTCGCGGGGCGAGCAACTCTATGTGGTGCTGGCCGACGGCCTGCAGCCGATCTCATCGGCGGCCGCCGACATCATCCGGTACAGCAATCCCAATGACGTTGCGGCACAAGGGAATCATGAGGTGTCGCCGGCGGTGGTGAGTCAACTGCCGATTGTGCACACGCTGCCGTTGGACCATTACCCGAGTGTGTCGCCGCAGATCGTGGACGCTGAACCCGACCGGGTGGTGTGCATGGCGTGGGAGCGTGGTAACTCCGCCGCCCAGGCAGCAGTGCACCTGCTCATCGGGCATCGCCTCCCGATTCCGGAGGGGGCGCAACCCGTCAGCCTGGCCACCGCCGACGGCAACGGTCCAGGCGTCGACTCGGTGTACATCAAGCCGGGCACCGGTGAGTATGTCCAGACCACCGGCGGCGAGGTGGACAGCCGGGCGATGGGGCAGCTGTTCTACATCTCCGATTCCGGCGTGCGCTATCACCTCAAGGATCTGCCGACGGCCGCGGCGCTGGGCGTCACCGGGGTGCACGACGCGCGCCTCGACGCCGAGGTGCCGCAGTTCGCGCCGTGGCCGGTCGTGGCCCTGTTGCCGGCCGGTCCGGAACTCTCGCAGGAAGCGGCGCTGGTGGCACACGACGGGATGGCCGCCGACCCGCGCGGGTCCAAGGTCGAGCAGCCGAAGTCCTGAGCGATCAGAGCCGCAGTTCGCGAAACACCGCGTACAGTCGCACGATCCAGCAGCACAGCGGGAACACCATCACGATGGCCAGGTACTCCAGAATCTCGACCTGGCGGCGCATCACCGGGGAGAACTCCAACCTGGGCGCGACGATGCCGCAGGCCACGAGCAGCACCATCAGGATCACCAACGCCAGCGTCGCGTCCAATTCCCAATCGTCCAGGCCGACCGCCATCTTGACGATCGTCAGCAACGCGATCGACAGGCCCGCGCCGATCAACGTGGCGGACTGCACCAGATCGTGATGGCTGCGGCCCCGCAGACACAGTACGGTGGCCACAGCGGAAGCGAAAGCTGTTCCCTGCCAATAGAATCCGTTGCTGACGTCGACCGCCAGGTAGCAGCCGACGGTCGCGGTGAGCGCGGCGGCGATCAGGATGCCGGTCAGGTACTGGCTGGCCCGGCGCACCCGCAGGGTCATGCCCTCCTCGGTCGGGATGACCTGTTTGCCGACGGCGTTGACCCCCTCCACGGTGGTCCCACCCTGGGTTTCGATGTCGTCGAGTGGTTCCCCGGCCGTCGGCACCCGGGGCACCGGGAGTTTGGCCAGCAGGATCGTCACCCGGGGGGACAGGTAGACGACGATCACCGACACCGTGGCCAGCACCGCGCCGATCGCGCGGGGCGGCGGATTCCACAGCAGCGCAACCGCGGCGGCCGCGCCACCGATCACCGCGAGCGCGATCACCGCGGTGTGCAGGGTGCGGCCCCGGCCGGTCACCAGCAGGATCAGCAGCGACGCCAGGCCCGTCAGCGCAAAAGCCATCGGCAGCGATGTCACCCCGAAGCCGTCCGGTACCACATACAGCGCGCCGCCGAACAGCAGCGGCGTGGCCACCGCGGCCACCCACTCCGAACGCCCCGAACGGTGCGCGATCACGCACGCGAGGATCACTGTCAGCACCCCGATACCGAGCGCGGTCGCCGGGACATAGATCCGTTCGGCGTGGCGTGGCAGCAGGAATGCGACGGCTGCGGCGGCGGTCAGGCCCACCCCGAAAAAGGTGATCGGCCGCGCATCGCGGGCGGACCAGGCGGTGAACGGATTCCGGGCCTGCTCGCCGGCGTCCGCGACGTCGTCGAACAACATCGGGCGCTGCGGATGGTCGATCTCCCGGATGGCCAGCAGCTCCCCGTCGTAGATATTGGCCTCGGACAGGGACCGGCTGGGGTCGATCGCGTCGTCTCCGAGGCGCGCCAGGGTCCACTTTCCCTCGGTCGTGTCGAAGACGACCTGTTCGAGTCCGGTGTCCGAGGCGGGGTGCGCGGCGATTTGCTCGTTGGCGATGTCGATGACGTCGTCGATGAACGCGCTGATGCTGGTATTGGCCGGCAGACCGAAGTCCAACCGCAGGTCACCGACCACGAGCGTGACGCGGCTGAGCGTGGGCTCGGCCTCCGATTCGGCGTCTAATTCCGACAGCGACGGCGGTAGAGTCATCGCTATCGGGCCTCCTGCGGGTGGTGTCACTCGCTGGTGACCATACCTTTGGACGTCTCAAGCCTATTTCGGTAAGCCGGTTAAAAGTTTCGGGAAGTTCGGGGAAAGACCGTTTGAGTACGCAGGGTTTCGTGCGCCGATTGCGGGTGTCGCCACCGCGGATGCCGGGCGGGGAAGTCAACCTGCAGGCGCCGCCGGAGGTGCCCCGGGTGATCCCCGGCAACCTGCTCACGAAGTTGCTGCCGTTGGTGATGATCGTCGCGGTGGTCGGGATGATCGCGCTGATGGTGACCGTCGGGGGCCGGGATCTGACGCGTAATCCGATGTTCCTGATCTTCCCGATGATGATGATCATGTCGATGGCCGGCATGTTCATGGGGGGCGGCGGCCGCACCGGTAAAGCGGCGGCCGAACTCAACGAGGAGCGCAAGGACTACTTCAGCTACCTGGCCAACCTGCGTGACGACGCCGAGCAAACCGGCGAGGGTCAGCGCGCCGCCCTGGAGTGGTCGCACCCCGACCCGCGGGCGCTGGCCGACGTGGCCGGCACCCGGCGGATGTGGGAACGGCGGATCACCGACAACGACTGGTGCCATGTCCGGGTGGGCATCGGCACCCACCGATTGGCCACCCGATTGCTGGCACCGGAAACCGGGCCGCCCGAGGATCTCGAACCGGTGTCGACGGTGGCGCTGCGCCGTTTCGTCAAGACCCACTCGGTGGTGCACGCCCTGCCCACGGCGGTGTCCCTGCGGGCTTTCCCCTCCATCACCTTCGGCGGCGACCGCAAGCTGGCCCGGCAGCTGGTGCGGTCCATGGTGTTGGAGCTGTGTGCCTTCCACGGCCCCGACCAGGTTCAGGTCGCGGTGGTCACCGCGAACCCCGACGGCGAGAACTGGAGTTGGGTCAAGTGGCTGCCACATGCGCAGCACGCCACCGCGCGGGACGGGATGGGCCCGATGCGCCTGCTGTTTCCCAGCCTGGAACTGCTGGAGCGCTCGCTGTCCGCGGACCTGGGGGAGCGGGGCAGATTCAGCCGCAACGCCGAGCCGACCAAGGGTCTGCGACAACTGGTAGCGGTGATCGACGACGGTTACATCACCGGGACCGAGCGCCTGGTCACCGATGCCGGGTTGGACAGTGTCACCCTGCTCGACCTGAACGGCTCGGACGCGGCGGCCAACCGGCGCGGCCTGGCCCTGGTGGTGGACCGGGACGCCGACGGGGAGAGCGTCGGTGCGAGCACCGCGGTCGGCGTCGAACGGTTCGCCACACCGGACACGATCACCGTCGCCGAAGCCGAGGCGACGGCGCGCCGGATCGGCCGCTACCGCCTGGCCAGTGCCGCCCACATCGTGAATCTGGAGGCCGATGCGCGGGCCACCGACCCGGGACTGATGGCACTGCTGAAGATTCCCGACGCCGCCGAAATCGTGCCTGAGCAGGTCTGGCGCAAACGCTCACCACGGGAACGGCTGCGGGTGCCGATCGGTTACACGCCCAACGGTCAGCCGCTGGAATTGGACATCAAGGAGTCCGCCGAGTCCGGGATGGGCCCGCACGGCCTGTGTATCGGCGCCACCGGTTCGGGCAAGTCGGAGTTCCTGCGCACCCTGGTGTTATCGATGATCACCTCGCACTCACCCGACGTGCTCAATATGGTGCTGGTCGACTTCAAAGGTGGCGCAACGTTTCTCGGACTAGATGGGGTGCCGCACATCGCGGCGATCATCACCAACCTCGAGGACGAACTGATCCTGGTGGACCGGATGCGCGATGCGCTGGCCGGAGAGCTGAACCGCCGTCAGGAGCTGCTGCGATCGGCCGGCAACTTCCCCAACGTCAACGAATACGAACGGGCCAGAGCCGGTGGCGCCGAACTCGAACCGCTCCCGGCACTGTTCATCATCGTCGACGAATTCTCCGAATTGCTCTCCCAGAAGCCGGATTTCGCTGAGCTGTTCGTGATGATCGGCCGACTGGGCCGGTCGCTGCACGTACACCTGCTGCTGGCTTCGCAGCGACTCGAGGAAGGAAAGCTGCGCGGGCTGGATTCGCACCTGTCCTACCGGATCGGCCTGAAGACATTCTCTGCCGGCGAGTCGCGCAGCGTTCTCGGCGTGCCGGACGCCTACCACCTGCCCAGCGTGCCGGGCTCGGCCTTCCTCAAATGCGATGCGTCCGAACCGATTCGGTTCAACACCTGCTATGTCTCCGGGGACTACGTGCGGCCCCGCCGGGCGCAAACCGGTCGCGGCAGGCAGCTGGGCGCGCTGGCGCCGAAACTGTTCACCGCCACCCCGGTCAAGAAGGAGGTGTCGGTCACCCCGACGGCGGATCCGGAAATTGCCGAAGCCAAGCCGATGTCTCCGAGCAAGATCACCCTGCTCGACGTGGTGGTGTCGCGGCTGCGGGGCCACGGTCGGCCGGCCCACGAAGTGTGGCTGCCGCCCCTGGACGAAAGCCCGGCGGTCAACCAGCTGCTGGCGGACGCCAACTGGTCGGCTCCGGAGAATTTGGACGGCCGGTTGTGGCTGCCCGTGGGGGTGGTCGACCGACCCTACGACCAGCGCCGCGACGTGTTGATGGTCGACCTGTCCGGCGCCCAGGGAAACGTCGCGGTGGTCGGCGGGCCGCAGTCGGGTAAGTCCACCGCGCTGCGCACTCTGATCATGTCGGCGGCCGCCACGCACACCCCCGAGCAGGTGCAGTTCTTCTGTCTGGACTTCGGCGGTGGCACGCTGAGCAGTCTGGCCAATCTGCCGCACGTCGGCGGGGTGGCCGGCCGGATGGATGCCGACGCGATCCGTCGCACGGTGGCCGAGGTGTCCGGCGTGCTGCGCGCGCGCGAGTCGCGGTTCCGCGACCTGGGTATCGAGTCGATGCGAGACTTCCGAGCCCGCAAGGCGCATTTGGCAGCCCTGCCGCCGGAGGTCGCCGCCGCCGATCCGTTGAGCCAGGACAGGTTCGGCGATGTGTTCCTGGTGATCGACGGCTGGGCGTCGATCCGAAGCGATTTCGAGATGCTGGAACCAACACTGAATTCGCTTGCAGTGCAAGGTCTTTCATATGGTGTGCATTTGGTCATCTCGGCGACCCGGTGGATGGAGATGCGTTCGGCGGTCAAGGACATGCTCGGCACCCGCATCGAGTTGAAGCTGGGTGATGCGCTGGACAGCGACGTGGGCCGCCGGTTCAACGAGCTGATCCCGGTCGGCCGGCCGGGCCGGGGTATCAGTCACGAGCGGTTGCACATCCTGATTGCGTTGCCGCGGCTGGACTCCAGTTCGGGGGTCGAGGATCTGCCCGAAGGCGTGTCGAGTGCGGTCAACGCGATGCGCGCGCACTATGGCAACCGGCAGGCGCCGCGGGTGCGGATGCTGCCGCACAACCTGGATCGTGCTGCTGTGGTGCGGGCGGCGCGATCGGCCGGAATGCTGGACGCCGCACGTGTCGCCATCGGCATCAACGAAGCCGAATTGGCGCCTGTCGTTTTGGATTTCGAATCCCAGCCGCACCTGGTGGCGTTCGGCGACGTCGAATGCGGCAAGACCAGTCTGCTGTGCAACATCGCCACCGGGCTGATGGAGAACACCACGCCCGACCAGTGCAAGATCGTCCTGGTCGACTACCGCCGCTCGATGCTCGGTGTGGTGGCCAACGAGTACCTGGGGGGATACGCCACCGCATCGCAATCCTGCGCCGAGTTGATGACCGCACTGGCCGCGACCCTCCAGGATCGGCTGCCGCCCAGCGACATCACCCAGCAGCAACTCAGAGAACGCTCGTGGTGGTCGGGCCCGGACATCTTCGTGATGGTCGACGACTACGACCTCGTCGCCACCGGACCGATGAGCAGCCCGCTCAGTCCCTTGGCCGAATTCCTGCCCCAGGCACGCGATATCGGCTTGCGGGTGGCGGTCACCCGCCGGATCGGCGGAGCGGGACGGGCCATGATGGACCAGTTCATCGGACGGCTCAAGGATTTGTCGTGCAACGGATTGGTGATGAGCGGCACCAAGGACGAAGGGGCGCTGTTCGGCTATCGGGCCACCGAGATGCCGCCGGGTCGCGGCATGCTGGTCTCCCGGTCCACCAAGAGTGGCGTGATCCAGCTTTCCAGGATGCCGGACCTGTGACCGGCGTCAGCGAACTCAGACAACTGCGGGTGGTGTCGGCCGCGCCCGAGCACATCCGCGTCTCGGTGTTCGGGGGGCGGACGCAACTGGACATCGCACTGCCACTGGATGTGCCGGTATCGGGGTTCGTCGCGGATCTGGCGCGGCTGATCGGCTCCCGGGACAAGGAACAGGACGGGGACGCGGCGGCCAAGGACGAGCGCCGGACATTCTGGGTGCTGAGCCGATTCGACGGCGGCACGGTGTTACAACCCGCCCAGACGTTGCGCGACGCCGGTGTCGTCAGTGGCGATCTGTTGCGGCTGTCCGCTCGTCGGGCGCTGTCGCCGCCGGTCCTCTACGACGACGTGGTGGACGCCGTCGGGCGGTTGAACAAGACCGCCCACGCCGCCTGGGGAGCGGGATCGGCGCGCTGGATGTCGTTCGTCGGACTGCAGCTCGCAGCGCTGGCCATCACCTACTGCGTGGTGGGCCCGGTCGCCGCGGCCAACCGCAGTGTGATCGTCGTGCTGGCCGCGGCCGTCGCTCTGACGCTGGTCGGCGGGGCCACCCTGGCGCACCGCTCCTACGGCCTGGACGATGTCGCTGCCGCGCTCGGGTGGGCGGCGATCCCGATTACCGTCGGGATCGCCTTCGCGCTGCTGGCCCGGTACGGCGACTACGGGCTGGCCGGTGCCTGCGGGACGGTGCTGGTGTGCTGCCTCGGGTACGACCGGATCATCGGCACCGGCCACTGGGCGTACGTCGCGGTCGGGTTGCTCTTCGGTGTGGTGGGGGTCGCGCTGGCGGTGCGTGCGTCGCACGTCCGCGGCGACATCGTCTTCGTGGTCGCTGCGGTGGCGGCGATCCTGATGTGCCTGAGTGTGCAGCGGCTGACGACGCGGTTGGGCCGGTTCGAGACGCCTACCGTGGCCGTCGAAACCAACCGCGAGGACTGGGATTTCCAGAATCCTTTCGAGCCGTCCGCGCCGATGACGGGCGATTCGGGCACCATGATGCCCACAGCCGAGCAGGTGTGGACCAGAGCGAAGTCGGCGGCTGTCACGCGCGCCGCATTGTTGAGTGGGTTCGCCTCCGCGGCAATGGTTTACGTGCTCCTGCTGGTGCGGGGCGGGCCGACAGCGGACTGGCCGGAGTTCGTCTTCGCGCTGGCCGGTGCGGCGGTGTTGGCGTTGCGCAGCCGGGTCTATGCCACTGGGTTCGAGCGTGCTGCGCTGGCCGTGCCCGCAGTAGCCCTGGTGATCGGCACGTGTGTGACGGCGCAAGGCGGAACTCGGCCGATGCCGGAGGTCGCGCTCGGCGTGCTGCTGGCCGTTGCGCTGGGCGGCGCCCTGTCCGGCTTGAAAAAGTCCGGCAGTGGTCCGTTTTCCCGGGTGGCGACGTTGCTGGCCTACCTGGATTACCTGGCCGTGGGTTCGCTGATTCCGCTGGCGCTGTGGGTGGTGGGCGTCTACCAGCGGTTGGGATTCTGATGAGGCGCGGGGCCGCGGTGCTGGGCGCGCTGCTGTTGATCGCGGCGCTGAACCCCGCAGCGGCGCAGGCGATCCGCCCGCCGGCGGTGGAGCCGGGGCCGCCGCCGAATGGACCGCTGGGACCCGTCGAGCCGACAGATCTCAAGGCGATCTGCGGAGTCCCCACCGGGGTGCTGCCCCAGACCGACTTCACCTTGCAGACCAGCGCCGAAGCCATGCTGAACTACCCCGATGCGTGGCGGTTCGCCCGCGGCGCCGGACAGAAGGTCGCCGTGATCGACACCGGCGTGAATCGGCATCCGCGGCTGCCGGCCGTGGAAGGCGGCGGCGACTACGTGTCGAACACCGACGGGCTGCAGGACTGCGACGCGCACGGCACGCTGGTGGCAGGCATCATTGCGGCGGTCCCCAGTCCCGCCGACAGCTTCGCGGGCCTGGCGCCGGAGGCGACCATTCTGTCGATCCGGCAGAACAGCACCGTCTACGGCGTCAAGGAGGGCGGCTCTGGGCAGACCAACGACCCCAACGCCATCTCGCCCGGGTACGGCAACACCCTGACATTGGCCTACGCGATCACCCGCGCGGTCAACCTGGGCGCGACCGTCATCAACCTGTCGGAAGTGGCGTGCGGCCCGGTAGGAGGCGGCCTCGACGACGTCCAACTCGGCCGCGCGGTTCGTTATGCGTTCGAGCGCAACGTGGTGGTGGTGGCCGCGGCGGGCAACTTCAACAGCCAGGGCCTCTGCAAGATCCAAAACGCCATGCCCGATCCGAACATGCCGTTGAAGAGTGGCTGGGATTCGGTGCGGACCGTTGCCAGTCCCGCCTGGTTCAGCGACTACGTGTTGACCGTCGGCGCGCTGACGACATCCGGCGAGCCGGCCGACTTCAGCCTGCGCGGTCCGTGGGTCGGCGTGGCGGCACCGGGGGAACGAATCATCTCGCTGGACTCCAACGGCCCCGGGTTGATCAACGCTGTCATGGGTCAGCAGGGTTTGGCGCCCATCAATGGCACGAGTTTCGCGGCGCCCTTCGTCTCGGGTCTGGTGGCCTTGCTTCGGTCCCGGTTCCCTGAGCTGAACGCCGGCCAGATCATCGATCTGATCAAGCGGACCGCCCACACTCCGGGTGCGGGCCCCAACGAGGCCACCGGATACGGCGTGATCGACCCCGTCGCAGCGTTGACCTATCGGCTGCCGACGCCAAGCGAGATGCCCAACCCCGAAGCGGCGCGGCCTATCGCCGGGCGACCGCGCCGTGACCCGAGCAGTCAACGTGCGCAGATCATCGTGCTGTCGGTCACCGTCGGCGCGGTGGCGTTGGCCGCAGTGGCTGTGGCGCTGTCCGTGGCAAGACGCCGTCGTGAGTTGAGGTCGGCTGACTCCGGGCGCACCGACCTGGCGAATTGACGAATCGCCATTCGTGCGCGCGCGAAGCTGTGGGAATCTCGACCTGAATTAACCGTTTCGCGCTACGTAGGATTGAGAACGGCGCGGAATCGAATTTGCGAGGGGAAGGGGGAGGACAGTGTCGAAACAATCGCCCAGGCAAACGCCTGCTGACGACGAACGCGGGTCACTGGCGCATCCCCCGTGGCTGACCGGCGAGACCCAGCGGCGGCGCGTGCCGATCGGTCGCGAAGAGCGCGACCGGGACAAGACGAAGGGCAGGGACCGGGCCGAAGACAAGGCGGGTGGGAATGGCCGCGGCTCGTCGAAGACGGACGTGCCCGCCGTCGAACAACGCACGCCGTCACCGCCCGCGGCCGCCCCGCCGAGGTTTGATCCGGTCCCTGCTTCTGGAACCGAACCGGACGTCGCGCACCCACCCGCCCCCGCGCCGGAGCCGGCCGAGCAGCAGACCAGGCGGGTGGCGGTGCGGCGTGACCGCGTGCAGGCCGGCCGGCCCGGTGAGGCTGCGTCGGACACAGCCGCGGTGCCGACCGAACCGGTGCCCGCACCGCCGCCGACGGATCCAGCGTCCTCGCCGCCCCCCGCAGTGAGTCAGGTTGACGAGTCCGCCCATTTCGGTCGCCATTCCCGGCAAGCTCAGCGGACCGAAGCGCCCGAATCCGCGGCGAGACTCAAACCGTCAGAACCCGAGCCGCCGGTCGAAGTGTCGACGGGGAATGGGTGGGAGCCTGCGCCGTCGACGGAAGCGAGTTTCGAGTCGCCGACTCCTGAGTCGTTGGCACCCGAGGAGCCCAGGCCCGACGAAGCCGGTGCACTCGACGAAATCGAATTGCGGGCCGCAGCGCTACTCGAGCAAATGCAGGCCAAGAGAGCTCAGTTTTCGTCAGCGGCGGCGGAAGAACCGGACGACCGCGTGCCCCCGGCTGACGCTACGGCACGTGTCGAGGAGTGGCTGCCGACGGAAATCCCTGCGCCCGAAGTGGAGTCGCAACAACCGGTTGCCGCCGACGATCCTACGCCCACGGAATGGCACTGGACCGACATGATGGCCGAGGTGTCGGCATCGCAAAGCGATGCGCCCCAGACCGACTCCACAGTCGAGGCGCGGCCCGCGGAATCCGACACTGCCGCACCGGCAGCGAATCTAGCTGGCACAGAACCCGATTCGACGGAGCGTCAGCCGGAGTTTCCGCCGTGGCAGATGCCGATTTCGACCACGTCGGGAACTGAGGTGGTCGAAAACACAACAGCGTCAACCGAACCCCCGCCTGCACCGCGGGCGCCGCCGACACCGCCCGCCCGGCCGCGGCTGGGCGCCCTGCCGCCGTTTCCGCCTCCGCTACCGCCCGGCCCCTTTCCGCCGCCGTGGTGGCCCGGTCCTGCGCCGGGTCAGCGCCTCCCGCCGGCCGCGCCCCAACGGCCCGCGAGACCGGTCGCCGGCCCGCCGCCCCGTGCCCCCGGGGGCCCGCCGCCGGCCCGCGGACCTCAACCGCCGGTGGGCCCACCGCCCAGCTATCAGCCTTTCCGCGCGCCGCCGCCCATCGACGAGGCCGAGGTGGCCAATCTGGACCGGTTCGCCCCGCCGTCGGGCTGGCGTCGCGCGGTGCACAAAGCCACGTCCGGGCACGTCAATCCGGGGGCGTCGCGCAAGGAACGTCGGCACGAACATCTCCTTGCCGAGATTCGGCAGCCGATCGTCGGCGACTTCCGCATCGCTGTGCTGTCGATCAAGGGCGGAGTCGGCAAGACCACCACCACGTTCGGGCTGGGTTCGGCACTGGCGACGGTGCGCCACGACCGGGTGATCGCCGTGGACGCCAATCCCGACCGCGGCACGCTGGGCGAACGAGTCGGCGACGCGTCGACCCGCTCCACCGTGCGTGACCTGTTGTCGGATCCGAACATCAACCGCTACGCCGACGTCCGCAATCACACCCTGATGGCCACCAGCCGGTTGGAAGTGCTTGCCAGCGAACAGGATCCAGCTGTTTCAGAGGTGTTCGGCGCCGATGACTACCGACGCACGGTGGAGATTCTGCGGCACTTCTACAACATCATCCTGACCGACTGCGGCACCGGCATCATGCATTCGGCGATGTCGGCGGTGCTGGATCTGGCGCACACCATCGTGCTGGTCAGTTCGCCGGCCATCGACGCCGCACGCAGTGCTTCGGCGACGTTGGACTGGCTTGTGCAGCACGGGCATTCGGGGCTGGTGCGGGAAGCGCACGTGGTGCTCAGTGCCTCCCGGCCCGGGTCGGCGGCCCTCAAACTGGACAAGGTGTACGAGCACTTCCAGACGCGCTGCCGGTCGATTCATCTGATCCCGTTCGACCCTCATCTGGCCGAGGGGGCCGACGTCGACTTCGACCGGCTGCGGCCCGCGACCAGGCAGGCCTACCTGGAGCTTGCCGGGTCGGTATCTGAGAACTTCGGGCGGTTGCGGGGCGGCGCGCCGGAACAGGCATAGCTGTCCCAGCGTGGTGTGTGCGGTCGCCGCGTACTGGCTCAGTCGAAGGCGCGATCTCGCCGGCGGACAAACGCCGGAAACTCTGCTGTCCGTTGTTCGCGAATTCGACAACACGAAAGTGCACCTGGGCGCCGTGTGGTCGAGACGTAGTACTTGACCGGAAGTGTGTGGATCCTGTCGCCCGAACGGTGGAAACCCGGACTCGTCGAAGACGAGCCCGGGCCTCAGCCTCTAGACTTGTTCCGGCCTCATCCGAGGATGTTGGCGGCCTGTTGGTTGTCGAGATCCTGTACCAGCTGGTTCTGGTCGACGGCACGAACCTGAGTGGCGTGCAGGTCCTGGATGATCTCGTCCATCTCGTTGGAGAAGCGCACCCGCAGCGCGTTGATCTCCTCCGGTGCGTGCCCGGTGTAGGGCCCTGAGGTCAGCGCGTTGAAGAGACCGTCGATCTCGGTCCGCATGTTCTCCGCATCCGAGGTGATCTGCCGAATGGCGTCCAACGTGCTGAAGTTCGCCTCGAAATTGTATTTGATGCCGTATGCCATGAGTTGTTACCTGACTTTCTACGCGTCGACGTTGCGGTGGTCCTGGATGTATTGCATGGAGCTAGTGGCCAGGGCATCGGTTTGCTGCTGAATGGTGCGAATGTGGTCGAGATGCTCCACCATCCGGCCGTGGAAGTTCTGGGCCTGGTTGCCGTGCCAGTTCAGCCCCACCATCTGCGTGACTTCGTCGTCCATCTTCTTCATCAGCTGGTCGGTGGACTGCAGGTGTTCGAAGATATTCTTGACGTGCGGATCGGCGTCTTCGGTTAATTCAAAAGGATGTGACATACGTTTCTCCCTTTCCGTGTGCCCTCACCAACGAGGACACGGTGGCTCTATTTCTTGGACGTATCGCGCTAAGCCAATGACGCCTCCCATTGGTCCGCCGATAACTCGACAAGTTGACCGATCGCCTGCCCGATCGCGTGGTCCGATCCGGGCTTGAGCGTCGTCCACAGTTGGCCGCTCGGCGAGGCGCTGGGTGCTCCCACCAGCCGGCCTCGTTTGGTGTAGAACACCGCGACGGCAGCCGGCCGACGAGAAATCCGGTCCTGGTCACTGCACAGCGTGTAGTAGACGATCTCGGCGAACGCCATCCGCGACGCCAGTGCCGAGCCCAATAGCATGGCCGTGCGCGGTTCGGCACCCAGGGCACGCACCCGGTCGGCCAGTTGTGCGGCGTCGTGCGTCCCGGTGAGATTGCGGCTGATCGACTCCGTCGGTGCGCCGACCGGAACCAGCTGCGCGGCCTCGGCTCGCGGTAGCGCGCTGAGCAGGGCCCGGGCTGCCCAGGATTGGTCTGCCGCGCCGTCGGCCGGCCGCAGGGTGATCTGATCGCCCACCCGCCGGGCCAGCACACCGATGTTGCCGCAGCGAACCACGCTCACCCGGGCGATCCCGTCGGGCGTCACCAGGCGCATCGCCAATTCCCGCTCCGGCCGGCGCAGCGCGCGTAGCAGTGGGACCAGGTCCGGATCGACGTTGCCGTCCAGGATCAGTCCCCGGGCGGCGAGGCTGCGGGTGGCGGCATCGAACGCCGCGTCCAGTGCGTCGACGGTGCCATAGCGGGGGTGCACTCCCAAGACTGCCGGAAAACCCTGAATCCCGACTCGCGCTCCCACGACCTGCAGTTCGTCATCGGTCAGGGTGAACCCGGACAACACCGCGGTGGTCACAGGCTCACCTCCTGCTCGGCGCCGATGACCGCCGGGGAGACCCACCGGTCAGAGACTTGCTGCAAGGTCCGTTCGGGTTCTTCGGCGAAGCCCTCCGCGTGCTGTGGCTCGGGGGCCGCCAGGTCGTCGAAAATCGCAGTGTTGGGGCCCCAGCTGACGTGCGAGACGGTAAACGGGGCGTCGCTCTGCTGCGCGGCCGGCAGCCACGACTGGCCGCTGTCGGACAGACTTGCACCCGCCTCGCCGGCGCCCTCAAGGGCGCCGGCCTCGCGAAACGATTCGTAAGACTGGCCGCTGCCGTCCCGCCGGCCGGCGCCCATCGGGGCGTAGCCCCCGCCGCCGCGCCCCATCCCGCTGCTGGACGAATCGGCGGAGAAGGTGGTCTTGCGCAGTTGCGCCGGGTCTTTGGACGGGGCGACCGGACTGGCCAGCATCGGTGACAGCTGCCTCGGTGCGCCGCCACCGCCACCGCCGCTGCCGGAACCGCCTTTGGACCTGCCCTCCCTCTCGGACTTCAGCGCGGCGCCATTGGTGATCTGCGGAGGCACCGGCTGCTCCCAGGGCTCGGCGAGTTCGGCGCAGGCTTCCTCGTACCGATTCATCACAGCGGCGGCATCCGCCTGCTGTGCTGACGCGGCCTCGTCGAACTCGGCGAAGCTGCCCTGCAGGATCGCGCCGTTGTAGGCCGACAGCGACGCCATCATGTCCTGGGCCGCCTTGGCTTCCACGGCTTCGGAGACGCTGGGCATGGACAGGATCGCGACGGTGTTGGCCACCGCAGCTTCTTCCGCGCGCCGTCCGTTCGCCGCGGCGCTCAGGCTGGCCGCCTGCAGCCACTTCCCGAAGGCTTCGAGTTTGCGCGCTACGGCTTGGGACGTACTGCTCTCCCAGGCCGCCTGGAAGGATTCGATCAACCGGTCGTAATCGGCCGATACCTTGGCGAACTCGTTGGCTACCCGAATCCATGCGGCGCCGGCTTCGCCGACCGAGGACGGCCCGGGGCCCTCAGTCAGATCCTGCGCAAGCTGCTCGGTGCTGCGCGCTTCCCAGACGACATTGGTGAATCCCATACTCTCGACCCCCCCTTCCAGTGGCTCAGTGCCGCCGCTACAAGCGACGGGTCGGTCAGTCGGCGAGGTCCGCCTCGGCCATCCGGCCGGAGTGCGAACGCAACGCCGCCGACGCCTCGTGGATTGCGTTGGCGCCCTGGTCGGATGCCTTGGTGAAAGACCCCAGCACCTCATTGAGGGTGTGCGCCACCCGCTGCGAGACCTCGTCGCGGCCCGAGGTGACAGCGGTGAGGTTGGGCCGCTCGGCGTCCATCACCCGCTGCATGCGGTTGGCGAGTTCATCGAGTTGCCGGGTGGCTTCGGTCAGCTCGTCAGGTCGGATGGACAGCCGGTTGTTGTCGCTCATTTCTGTGCTCCTAAATCCGAAGTTTGATGTCGGGGTCGTCGTCGAGGTGGGCGGTCGGATCGCCGATCACGGCAGGGCTGGCGGTGCCGAGATCGCCAACGATCTCTCCACCCTGATCCGTCGTGTGCAGGAACGCGGCCGAGGTGTGGCTGCCGCCCGCGCCTGCCTTACCCCCCTGGGCGCCGTAGCCGGCAGCACCGGGGGCCATCATGCCCGCGGCGCCCACTCCGGCCGCGCCGGCGGTCGGCCGGGCGGACAGCGAGCGCGCCATGGCCGCGGTGTTGGTGTTGTCGTTCTGCACCATGGGCGAAGACGGCGTGGCCCGGGCCGGGCTCGTGGCGCCGACGCCGCCGCCACCGTGACCGCCACCGCCGGGGTGAGCACCGACCATCCGGCCGGTGTGCCCCAGCGCTGATGCAGCCGGAGCGCCACCGGTGCCTTGGGCTGCCTGCCCCAGGCTGGAGGCCAGCCCGGTGCCGGCCTGCATCCCGGCCTGCAGCGCTTGAGTGCCCGCCTGCATCCCGATCGTCAGCGGCATCATGCCCATCTGCATCGCCGGACCGATCATGCTCATCCCCACCGACAACATCGGGGCGAGCATCCCCATCGCCATTTGCGGGCCCTGGGCGACGGCGACGGGAGCACCGGTCGCGGTGGTGGCGGCCGCCTGGCTGGTCAGCGTGCTCTCCAGCTCAGTGATGGCTTCGGTGGCCAGCGCGCTGGCTCGCGCACCTGACTCGACCATGTTCGGCGCGGTCCACGGCAACCCGGCCGAGAGTGCCTCGAGCTCGTGCTGGCACTGCTGCAGGATTTCCAGCAGGCGCGCTTGCCCTTGCGCGACGTTGGCGGCGGCGGCGCTGTATTCGCCGCCCAGCGCAGTGCCCTGCGCGGCAACGGCCGCCCCGTTGGCGAGGGTTTCTCCGGTCTTCGCGGCTGCGGCGCCGGCTCCGGCGCCGGACCAGCCCTGGCCGCCGGCACCGCCCATCATCTGGCCCAGCGCCTGCTGCACCCCGCCGGCGGCCTGTTGGAAGGCCTGGCTGATCCCGCCGAACATCTGCGTGGGATTGAGGCCCTGGAACAGGCCCGGGCCCAGGGTGCCGAGCATGTCGGTGACGGGTTTGAGCAGCCCGCCGGCAAAGTTGTTGCCCATGCCGCCGGGAGCTGCGGTGAGGTCAGCAGGGATCGCCTCGTCGGGGAACTGCGGGCCGCCGGGCGGGAGCTGACCCAGATTGAACTGATGCAGAATGTCCTGCACCGGACGGTTGAGCCAGGCCTGCAGGTCGTTCTCCAGCTGGTTGACCACCGGCAGATGGTCGAAGTCCGCGGGATCGACCTGGCCGGGCGGCGCCGCGTCGGTGGTGCCCATGCGCGCTGCCTAGGCTTCGACGGTGCCGTCGACGTTCGACTGAGCGGCGTGCGAAATGTGCGTCGCCGCGCCCAGCAATCCGTGCTTGGCGGCGGTCATCATGCCGCTGGCGACGTTGTTCGCCGTCGACTCGAACATTGCCGGGATCATGTTCGCCACTGCGATCGGGCCCAGCGCCATCGAGAACGAACTCATCTGTGCGGGCGTGACGGCGCCGAACGCCGTGGTGATCGCCGCGCTCGCGGCCTGCTGAGCGTCGGTGAGAACTGCCATGAACTCGGGCTGCATCTCGAATGGCGTCGGCATCTCTTCCCCCCATTTCCCGCTGTCCCCGGTCCGCCAGCGCTGGTCGTTTCACGATAAGCACCCGGGTCAGCTATAAACCGCACGAATTTTAAGCAGACTCTTGTCACGCCCGCGATTCACACGTGTGCAATAAGCGCAGGAAAAGGGGCTAATCCGATTCGACGACGGTGCCGTCACTGCGCACCAGCGGGGCCTTTTGCAGCTCGTCCATGCGGGTGCTGAACTCCTTGAACAAGAAGCTGTAGCGTTCCATGGCCACCTTGGCTGCAGCCTGCGCGGTCTCGACGATGAGTGAAGCCAGCGCATCGGGATCCAACCGGCTGGCGGGGGGGCCCAGCCACAATCCGGTCAGGCTGCCGAGGCCGTTGACTTCGGCGCTTACCGCGCGGTCGCGACTGGTCACCCGCGCCGAAATCGTCTTGGACTGCTCGGTCATCGACTGCAACAGGTCGCGCTGCTTGATGGCCCGCGCGATCACCGATTGGGCCAGGCTGGTCATACCGGCCTCAGCCAGGTCGTCGGGTTGTCGTCGTCCTCGTCGCCGAACAGCTCGAGCTCGGCGCGCGCCAGGTCGTCCTCGGTCGGCAGACCGATCTCGCGCAGTACCGAGGGGGTGAAGCCCTTGTCCACCAGGCTGCGTCGGTAGGCCACCTGAGACCGCAGTGCCGACAGCTGGCACAACGCCAGGATCTCGCCGGCCAACTCCTGCGGCGGTCTGGCCAGTTCACTGCGGTCGATCTTGAGCGCCGTCGGGAGCCCGCGTTCGGTCGTGACGACAGCGATGGTGCCGGTGCGAGACCGAACCGGTTGCGCTCGCTGTTGCGGATGTTCCGGGGGCACGTGTCCTCACTTTAGGCGCGATATTGAAACCCGTCAGATCGGTACAATAACTTCCTATCGCCAGGTGTGGGGGAAAGGACGTTTTGTGCTTATTTGTGCGGTCCGTCATCCGCACCACCGGCAGCGGTCTCATTCGCGCGACTTTCGCCTAGCTCGTAGTCGCTAGTAGTAAGGACATCAAGCAGATGCCTGGCACCAGGGATGCCCAGCGCGTCTTCGACGCCGGTGTGTTGTCGTTGGGCATTCCCGTCAACGGACTGGAAGTCGACCGCGATGTGCAGTACGCGGCCCTGGCGTTCAAACGTGCCACCGAGCACGATCCGCAGATGAGCGACGCGTGGTTGGGACGTGCCGCCGCCGGTGACACCAGCAGCGAGGTGATCTACAACCTCTGGCGCACCAGCAAGGACAACCTGTACCGCGAGCAGCGTCGCCTCGGGCTGCCCCGGCACGCGCTGGCCGGCCGCTTCCAGACCGGGTTGTACCTGGACTACACGCTGAGCACGCTCACCGAGGTGTGGCTGGGCTACGCAGCCAGCATGATCGCCGGCAAGGACTACGACGAGGCCGAGCGGGTGCTCGACGAGCTGGACACCATGCGACGATCCATGCCCGACGGCGACGCCGATTCCGCCGAGATCTGCGCCTACGTGCGGGCCGTGCTGCACTTCACCACCCAGCGCTGGCCCGATGTGCTTGCCGCACTGGCTAATTCGGCCTCGTTCAGCGACGACTACATCGCGGCTGGAGCACACCTGATGGTCGGTTCGGCGTGCGCGCAGATGGGCTTGTTCGGTGAAGGCATCCGGCGCCTCGACCAGGCGATCGACGGTCCGATTCCGGCTGCCGGCCGGGCCGCCGAATTCTGCAAGGGCCTCACGCTGCGCGAGATGGGCAAGGAGGCCGAAGCCCGGGTCATCTTCGAGCGGATCTACAGCGAAGAGCCGGGATTCGAGGCCAACGCGTCGGCGCTGCACGATCCCAAATTCCGGCTCATCATCACCAGCAAAGACGACATCGACTCCCGCACGGACAAGTGGGATCCCGGCACCGCCCGCAGTGCCCGGGAAGTCGACGTCGAGAGCATGAACGAGCGCAGCAACGAGTACCTGCGCGCGGCGCAGCAGGAGCTGGACCGGCAGATCGGTTTGACCGACGTCAAGCTGCAGGTGGCCAAGCTGCGGTCGGCCGCCAAGCTGGCCAAGGTCCGCGAAGGCAAGGGCCTCAACGCGGCTGCGCGCAGCCTGCACCTGGCCTTCACCGGACCACCCGGAACCGGCAAGACCACGATCGCTCGCGTGGTGGCCCAGGTTTACTGCGGATTGGGACTGCTCAAGACGCCCGCCGTGGTCGAAGCCAAGCGCGCCGATTTCGTCGGAGAGCATCTGGGCAGTACGGCGATCAAGACGTCGGCGCTGATCGACACCGCGATGGACGGCGTGCTGTTCATCGACGAGGCCTACACGCTGATCCAGACCGGGCTGGCCGGCGGCGACGCCTTCGGCCGGGAGGCGGTCGACACGCTGTTGGCGCGGATGGAGAACGACCGCGACCGGCTAGTGGTGATCATCGCCGGCTACGACGCAGAGATCGACCGCTTCCTGGCCTCCAACGAGGGGATGGCCTCGCGGTTCACCAAACGGATCCGGTTCAATTCCTACACCCCGACCGAGCTGGGCGACATCGGCCGGCTGATCGCCAAGACCCGCGACTCTGAGCTCACAGAACCTGCTTACGAGGAACTGGTGACCGCCTGCACGGTGCTCTACGACAGTCAATCGGCCGACGACTCCGGGCAGTTGCGCCGCGATGTCGATCTGGTGGGCAACGGGCGGTTCGTCCGCAACGTGATCGAAGCGGCCGAGGAGGAGCGGGAGTACCGGCTCAGCGAGCGCCCGGACGTCAGCGTCGAAGATCTCGACGAGACCGAACTGATGCGCATCGAGCTCGGCGACATGCGTGCTGCGCTGGGAAATGTGCTGGGCATGTCCACCGGCCAGCTGACTTCGAGAACGCGATAGTGAGCCAATCCGACGCACCCAGGACCGGGTTCAAGCGCAGCAGCGACGCGGACACCAATCCCATCCCCGTACAAGCAATTCAGGCCAAGCTGGCGGAGGAATCCGACGGATCGGACGTCGACGAGGCGCCGCCGGGACCGATGTCGGCAGGCACCAAGGTGATGACTTTGCCGCCCGCGCCGCCGGCAGAACCGGAAGTGTCGGAGCCGGAGTCGTCGGAACCGGAGGCGTCGGAACCGGAGTCGTCGGAACCGGAGTCGTCGGAACCGGAACCGAAGGCGCACTCAGAACCTGAGGCCGCGCCGGATCCAGCGCCGCCGCGTCCCGGCCCGATGGCGCAGAGCACGGCCGTCTTCCGGTTGCCGCCCCAGCCGCGGGTGCGCCCGGGTCCGCCGCGCCGGCCCGCTGCGGGCGCAGAGCCGCCGGTGGCACCGCCGGTGCGTCCGGCCCCACTACCCAGGCGGCCGGTGCCGCCGCCGGTGGCCGCACCGCCGCCCGCCGTCGCCCAACAGCCGGCCCAACCCTCCGCGGACCCCAGGCTGCAGCCGCCCGCATCCCCGCCGGTCGCGACACCGTTCACCCGCGCCGCCCTCAGCGCACCGGTTCCGCAGCCGGGTGTTCCCGACCCGCGCATCCCGTCGCACACCGATCTCGGACTGGTGCGCCGCGCCCGGCCGCTGCCGCAGCGCGGCTGGCGCAGGGTGGTGCACCGCTTCACCGGTCTCAACCCCGGCGAATCCGAACTGGAGAACACGCGCCAGAAGCTGGTGGCGCGGGTGAGTCAACCGGTGCGCGGCGACTACAGCATCGCGGTGTTGTCGATGAAGGGCGGTGTCGGCAAGACCACGACGACCGTCGGATTGGGGTCCACTTTCGCTGCCATCCGCGGCGACCGCGTCATCGCCGTCGACGCCAACCCTGACTTCGGCACCCTGGCACAGCGCGGGCCTGATCAGAGTAGGTCCACAGTGCGGGACCTGTTGTTGGACGACAACATCTTTCGGTATTCCGACATTCGCAGACACACGTCGCAGAGCACGAGCCGGCTGGAAATCCTTGCCTCCGAGCGTGATCCGGCGACTTCGGAAGCGTTCTCCGACGCCGACTACCGCGTGGTGATTCGGCTGCTGCAGCGGTTCTACAACCTGATCCTGACCGACTGCGGCACCGGCCTGGTGCATTCGGCGATGTCGGCCGTCCTCGACGAAGCCGACGCGATCGTGTTGGTCGCCTCGCCCGCCATCGACGCCGCCCGCAGCGCGTTCGCAACCCTGGATTGGCTGGAGCATCACGGTCGGGGGCATCTGGTCCCCAACGCCACGGTGGTGATCAGCGCCGCACGCCCCGGCAAAGCGTCGGTGGATCTGGACAAGCTGGCCGCCCAGTTTCTGACGCGTATCCGGTCGGTCCATGTCATCCCGTTCGACGACCACCTGGCACAGGGGTCCGAGGTGGTGCTGGACCTGATGGCCAACCGGACCCGCCAGGCGTTTCTCGAGCTGGCCGCGTCTATCGCCGACGGATTCGCCGATACCAAACGCAGTGATCGGATGTCGCGCGGCTGAGCCCGGGGGGATTCAATGCCGCGCCTGAGGTGCGGCGCTCTGATATAGCCATCAGGACGCCGCGGAATGAGCAGGGGGTGCCGTGAAAGCCGTGGTCGTAACACTCGTCGAGTTGCTCGTGATCATCGTCGCCATGGCGGCGTGGGTGTTCGTGGACGCCAGAGCCCATGCCGGACGCGGCCGTCCGATCATCTCGTCATACGGCTCGCTCCAACTGAACACGCCGATCGCGTGGTTCCTGGCCTGCCTGGTCATGTGGGAGACGTTCTTTCCGCTCTACCTGGACACTCGGGCCTTCACCTAGCCGCTGTCAGTGGCAGTGTGGTTCACCGGAACACCGGCGTCACCGCCCTCGCGCGCCGCGATCAGCGCCGAGCGATTCACCTTCGTCGCCGCGGTGCGGGGCATCTCGTCGACGAACTCGACGGTCTTGGGGACCTTGTAGGGGGCCAGACGGCTCTTGGCGTAATCGATCACCTGCTGCTCGGTCAGCGGCTCGCCGGTATGGGCCGATACCTGTACGACGGCGTGCACCCGGCGGCCCCACTGCGCGTCGGACAGACCGATGACGACGACGTCGGCGATGTCGGGGTGCCCGGAGAGGGCGGATTCCACTTCCGCCGGGAAGACGTTGGCCCCACCGCTGACGATCATGTCGGCGCGCCGGTCGGTGATGTACAGGAAACCGTCCTCGTCGAGATGGCCGATGTCGCCGGCGGAGCGGAAGCCGTCGTCGGTGGACGGCAGCGGTGGTGCGCCGCCCAGGTAGCGGTATCCCGCGCTCATCGCCGCCCGCAGGTAGATGTCGCCTTCCTCGCCCGGTCCCAGCGGCTTCTTGTCGGCGCCGAGAATCCGGATTTCGGTGTCGCGGAAACCACGTCCCACGCTGCCCGGGTGCGTCAGCCACTCGTCGCCGCGTAGCGCCGTGAGTCCAAGATTCTCAGTCATGCCGTAGGCGGTGATGATCTGCTCGGGGCTCAGCAATTCGAACCAGGTGCGCAACAGTGCCGGCGGCATGACCGCGGCGCCTTGCAGGATGAACACGACGCTGGACAGGTCGCGCTGCCGGATGTCGGGCAGCGCTGCCACCCGCGCCAGCATGGTCGGGGTGGCGGTGAAATTGGTGATCCGGTAACGCTCGATGGTGTCCACAAACAGTGGCGCGTCGAACTTTTCGAGGATCACCAGGCGGTCGCCGCCCAGCAGCATCAGAAAGGTCGCGAATCCGTTGGTGTGATACATGGGAGCCGGAACCATGATCCGCTGTGGCTTGGCCACCGGTGTCCAGTTCGACAGGAACGGCTCACCCTGCTGCGGAATCCACAGCGACGGCGCCAGGTTGAGGATGACCTTCGGCACTCCGGTGGACCCGCTGCTGCAGATCCCGTTCGCGGTGGGGGAAACGGCTGTGGGCAGCGGGCTTTGGGATTCGGCCGCGGCCACTGCGTCGAGTTCCCACCGGCTGGTGTCGTCGACCACGACAACCGGGTCGATCACTTCGCGCACCCGGTTACGTTCCCATTCGGGCAGATCCCAATGCATCGGGATCGGAACGGCGCCGATCTTCCAGCAGCCCAGCGTGGCGAGCACCAGGTGCACCGAGTTCGGAATGGCAATGGCGACAAAGGAACCGGTCCCGGCACCGCGGGCGGCCAGTGCACGTCCCCACTGGTTGGCGCGGGCGTCGAGTTCGCCGAAGGTCAGCGTTTCCACGCTGCCGTCCAGCGCGACCACCGTCACCGCCGGGTCATCGTGCTGCTGCTCGCCCAATTCCTGGAGCTTGGTGCTGAAGGGGACGCCGTCGGCGAACGGGTTGACGGGCGCATCCGACGGTGCGGGCTGGGTGGTCATGCCGAGGCCCGCTCGCTGAACAGCGTTTCGAAGTGTCCCTCGCGCACATCGGCGATCAGTCGCAGGCTCAGCGCCTCCGGCCCCGCGGGCAACCGGATCAGCGGTTGGGTATGCCGGTCGAGCACGCTGACGTCGGATTCGTCACAGAATCCCAGCGCCCCGAGCAGTTGGTGCGCAGCGCGCAACACCTGCCGTGCGGTTTCGGCGGCCTTGAGCCGCAGTACCAGAGCGTCCGCCGAAAGAGTCCGTATGGCAACCGATTCCGGTCGGCAGATGGTGTACTTGGTCAGCTCGTGCAGTCCGCGCACCCCGACCGATGCATCCGCGACGGCGAATCGGACCGACTGGAAGTCCGCCAACGGCTTACCGAACTGCACCCGGGCCTGCACATGCTCGGTGACGATGTCCAGCGCCCGCTGCACCGCCCCCAGAATCCGCCATGATCCCAGCACGAGATGAAGGTTAACGTCGGCGGCCGGCACGGTTTCGCCGGGTCCCTCGCACGCGCTCAAGGTTGCCGGCACCAGGAAGGGGCCGAGCTTGGCACCCGCGCGGGTTCCCGGCCGGGCGTGGTAGCTGTTGCCGTCCAGATCGGCGGCGATCCAGGTGCCCGCCAGATCGCCGTGGTCGATGCGCGCAGCCGCGGGGTCGACCAGCGCCAGCCGGGCGCCGTCGATCGCCAGCAGTTCCTCGACGAGCGGGTAAGGCAATGCCACCGCCCCGGCGACCTGGCACAACACCGCGGCAGCCAGCAGGTCGTCGGTCCCCGACCGCACGTCGAGGTCGAATGCACCGAGTTCGGCCAGAGCGTCGCGCGCCGCATGGCGGACGGTGTCGTCGGCTTCGGCGCGCAGTGCCGCCTGCGGCCCCCCCAACCGGGTCAGCCGCTTGGCGGCGACCGCTGCGAAATCGGCGATATCCTGCGGCAGTTCGGTATTCACCGGCGCTCTCCCAACACGTCGCGGGCCACCATCATGCGCTGGACTTCGATGGTGCCCGAGGCGACGGTGGCGGCCTGCGCATAGCGCCAATGGTCGTCGACCGCGCCGTGCAGTGCGGCGGTGGCGCCGCTGTCCAGCGCCGTGGGTCCCAGCACATCGAAGAGCAGCTCGGCGACCAGTTGATCGCAGGTGGTGGTGGCGATGCGGGCGGCGCTGGCCGCGGCGCCGGCCTGCGGATCGTCCTGCAGCGACACCGCGCGGTAAGCCATCAGCCTGGCCACCCGCAGATCGACGAGCGCCCGCACCCATCGGCTGCGGATCGATTCCGGTAACCGGTCCCAGTCATCGCCTAGCGCGGTCTGCATGCGGTCCAGCAGGGCCTCGCAGCGGGCGTAGCGCGCGATGCCGACGCGTTCGAACGCCAGCGCCTCGCGCATCACCCGCCAGCCGTCACCGGGCTCACCCAGGATGTCGTCGTCGGATGCCGGCACCCCGTCCAGGAACACCTCGTTGAGGTGATGCGGCCCGAGCATCGACGGGATGCCACGCACGGTGAACCCTTCGCGGTCCATCGGAATCAGAAACAGGCTGAGGCGCTTGGGTTTCGGCGCATCCGGGTGGGTGCAGGCCGCCAGCACGCACCACGACGCCATCCGGGCGTAGGAGGTCCACACCTTCTGCCCGTCGATGCGCCAACCGGTGCCGTCCGGCACGGCGCGGGTGCGCAGTGAGGCGAGGTCGGTCCCGGCTTCCGGCTCGGAGAATCCCTGACACCAGATCACCTCACCGGATGCGATGCCGGACAGGTGTTTTGCCTTCTGCTCGGCCGTCCCGTGCCGCATGATCGCCGGACCGACCCAGTTGATGCCCATGTACTGCGGTCCACGCGGCTCGTAGTTGGCCCACATCTCTTCACGCAGCACGGTCTGCTGCCAGATCGAACCGCCACCGCCGCCATGTTCTTTCGGCCACGCCAGCGCCAGCAACCCTTCGGACGCCAACAGCTTGCAGAACGACTCGGTGGTCGCCAGGTCGTCCGGATCGTCGGTGCAGGCGCCGAGAAAATCTTCCGGAATGTGGTCGGCTATCAACTGGCGCAACCGGTTTCGCAGCTCACCGGCGTCGTCACCGAGATCGTAGTCCATCGTGGTCATCCCTTCGGCAGCCCGAGCACCCGCTCGGCGATGATGTTGCGTTGGACCTCGGAGGTCCCACCGTAGATGGTGGCGGCCAGCGCATCCTGGCGTTCGAACAGCAGGTCCGGGTCCGAGCTCGAAGCCGGGCCGGCCGCGGCTGCGCTCAACTCCCAGACCCGTTGCAGCGTCAGCGATCCGAGGAGTTTCATGGTGTCGGCCTCCGGGCTGGGCCGCCCGGCGAGTTCGTTGGCCAGGGCGCGGTAGCCGGTGGCCCGCAGCGCCTCGGCGTCGGCGTGCAACCTGCCCAGTTCGGTGTGGACGTCCGGGTTGTCGCCAATGGAGGCCAGCCCGCGTTTGATCTCGACCCAGTTCATGATCCAGATCATCTGCCGCTCATGGTGTAACGACGCCAGCGCGACATTCCAGCCGCCGTTGCACGGACCCAGCAGGTTGGCTGCCGGCACCTCGACGTCGTCGAGGAAGACCTCGCAGAACGTCTCGTCGGAGATCGAGGCCATCCGGATGGTCTCGATCCGCACCCCCGGTGACTCCAGGTCGAGGATCAGGCAGGAGATGCCGCGGTGCTTCGGCGCGTCCGGGTCGGTGCGGGCATACAGGGTGCACCACCGCGACAGGTGGGCCTGGGTGGTCCAGATCTTGTGGCCGTTGACCCGGAACACCTCGCCCTCGCGCACGGCACGGGTGCGCAAACCGGCGAAATCGGACCCGGCCTCCGGTTCGGACATGCCCAGGGCCCACCATTCGTCGCCGCGCAACGCGGGAACCAGCAGGCGCTCGATCTGTTCGGGCGTGCCGAACTGGCGGATGCCCGCCGCCGCAACGTTGGGCCCGGCGATGTTGGGTAGCTTGGGCGCACTGCGCAGTGCCGCCTCGATGCGGATCTCCATGGCGTCGCGCAGGCTCAGTGAGCGCCCGCCGTGCTCGCGCGGCCAGGTGGGTTGTATCCAGCCGGCCTCGAAGGCGGCCCGTTGATAGTCGCGCCGCAGCGCTATGTCCCAGCGGTACTCCCGATAGCGGTCGTAATAGTCGCCGGGCAGAAAATCGGTCAGCCACGCACCGAATTCGTCGACCACCGTCATGGCGCGCCTCCGGCCAGACGCCGGCCCACCTCGGTGTACAGCGCGCGGCTGTCACCCAGCAGCGACGCGTTCTGCCAGGCGTGCCGGACGAACAAGTGGGCGTCGTGTTCCCAGGTCTGACCCAGCGCGCCGTGCACCTGGACCGCTGTGCGCGCGCACTGGGCGGCGGCATCCGCGGCCGCCGCTTTGGCCATGGCCGCCGCGGTCCAGGAGCACGACCCGGCGGCGGCGTAGGTGAGGCTGCGGGCGCGCTCGAGGCTGACGTAGTTGTCGGCGAGCGCGTGCTTGATGCCCTGGAACGCGCCGATCGGGGTGCCGAACTGCCGCCGCGTCCTGGCGTGCTCGATGGACCGCTGCAGGGCTGCGCCCGCTACCCCGATCAGGTCGGCGGCGACCGCGACCAACGGTGCGGCCAGGGCGGATTCGATGCTGTCGACGGGTGCGACGGCCGCCGGTGCCGCGTCGATATCGGCGTCGGCGACGGGTTGGGCGGGATCGGTGGACTCACCGGCCCGGATGGTCACCCCCTCACCGGCGCGCACCACGGCAGCGACCGGCCCGTCGTCGGAGATCGCCAGTGTGACGATCAACTCCGCGCGGGAACCGTGCGGTATCGCGACCGCCCGTCCGTGCACGCGGCCGTCTTGAAATGTCATCGGTGCGCCCGGTAGCCGCACACCAGGGGAGTGCACGGCCAGGGTCGCGACTACCCCGGAGGTGATCTGCGCCAGCATCTCGTCGACTGCGGGACCCGCGGCACGCAAAACCCCTGCGGCCAGCCCGACCCCGCACAGCAGCGGCACGGGCGCGAGCGCCGCGCCGCACTCCTCGAGGACCACCGCGAGCTCGACCGGACCGAATTCACCGTCGGAGTCACGCGCTGCCAGTTCGGTCCAGCCGAGGTCGACGACCGTCTTCCACAGGACACGCCACCGTTCGGGGTCATCGAGGGCCTGTCGGGCGGCATCGGGCGGGCACTCGGTGCGCAGGATGGCGCGCACGGTGTCGCGCAGCGACAACTGCTCCGACGTCAGACCAACATCCATAAGACCCCTAACATAATAAAAATAGTAAACTAGCGACCCACGCGCAAACGGACATGGTGAGGTGGTCGGATGGTCGAGTGGTACCTGTTTCTGCCGCAGGTTCGGCTACCGGTGGCCGACATCGTGGACCGGGCGAAGCATGCCGAGGCCGGCGGGTTCGATGGGATCGCTTTCATCGATCATCTCGAGGCGCCCGGGCAGCCGGGTGAAAACATCTGGGAGGCAATGGGCGTCGCCGGCTGGGTCGCCGCGAAGACGCAACGGTTGCGGGTCGGTCATCTGGTGCTGTGTGACGCTTTCCGGCATCCGGCGGTGCTCGCCAAACAGGCCGTCACCCTGTCCGAGGCGTCGGAGGGCCGATTCGAACTGGGCCTCGGGTCCGGATCCTGGCCTGCGGAGTTCACCAAATTCGATGTCGGTCAGCAGGATCCGGTTGCCCGGGTAGAGCAGCTCGGGCGACACCTGGGACTGATCAAGCAGTACTGGGCCCGGGACCAGCATCCCCGGCCCACGTACCCGATACCGCTGGTCCTGGGTGGCAGCGGCCCGCGGATGATGAAACTCGTTGCTGAACACGCGGATTGGTGGAACCTGCAGGCAAATCACCTCGACCGGCTGGCCCGGCTGTCCGACGCCACCGGCTCGGCACGGATATCGGTCCAGCAGATGGTGGGCTTCGTCCGCTCGGGCAGCGATCCCGAGCAGGTCCGCGAGGTCAGCACCCGACGCTTCGGCCACCTCGGCCCCGGGTTGGTGTGCGGCGACGCCGACGAGCTGACCGCCCACTTCGCCGCGCTGGCCGCGCAACGGGTCGAACGCTTCTACGTGTGGTTCGCCGATTTCGCCGCCCCGCAGTCACTGGCTGAGTTCGGTGAATCGGTGATCAGGAAGTTCTCTGGGCCTGCGCTCGCCGGCGGGCTTCGGTAGGCACCACCGGGGCCCGGGCGTACGGCCCGCGCTGCACGGCGCTGAGCCGGATTTCCGGCAGGTCCACCGAGGGGTCGACGGTGTCCAGCCAGGCGACCGTCTCGGCGATGTCGGACACCTGGATCGCGTACATCTCGAACGGAACATCTTGCAGCATCTCGGTTTCCACCGGACCCGGCGTCACCAGGTGCACCGCGATACCGTCGCGGTCGACCTCCAGCGCCAAGGCCCGCGCGAACGCGTTCATGCCGGCCTTGGACGCGGAATATGCGGTGCGGCCCATCATCGGTTCGTGCGAGGCCGAGGACGAAATGAAGATCAGCCGCGACCCGGGCCGCATCCGCGGCAGTACCGCGGAGGTCAGCACGAAGCACGAGTCGAGATTGGCCGAGATGATGGTGCGCCACTGCTCGAAAGTCTGCTTGCGCGCGTACGTTCCACCCAGCGCGCCGGCCGCATGGACGACGAGGTCGATGCGTTCGAGTGGGCTCAGCGCGGCGGCGAACTCATCCGGGTCAGCCGCATCGGCGACGATGGCGCGGGCACCGACCTCGGCGGCCGCCGCGCGCAACGGGCCTTCGCGCCGCGCCAGCACCACGACGTCATAGTCGAGCTGACAAAGCTTGGCGGCGCACGCTTTTCCAATGCCACCGCTACCGCCGGTGACCAGAGCGGTTCGTCGAGTGGTCAAGGGCGCCGGAGGTCCCGCGGCCGGGACAACGCTTGCGGCGACAACGCATAGATCCGCTGTTCGGCGCGGCCGGACAAGACGTAGGTCTGGGTGTCGGCGAGGTGCCGACCGGCGATACGGCGTGCCCGGTCCACGTCGCCCTCGGCGATCGTCTCGGTCAGCTTGATATGGGTGTTCAGCGCGGCCCGGCGCCTGGTCGGCGACGGGTAGGTGCCGCTGGCCGAACTTTCGTCGGCCCATTGCTGTTCGTGGCTGGACCACAGCGTCTCCAGGCTGCCCACCACCGCGATGATGGTGTGGTTGCCGCAACCCCGCACGATGAGGTTGTGAAATTTGCGGCCGATCTCGGTGAAGAGCCGCCCGTCTTCCAGATTTTCCGCCATCTCGTCGTTGACCTGCTTGAGTTCGGGCACCAGGGTGTCGGCCCGGTCGGGCCGCTGGGCCGCCAGCGCCGCACAGGCGGGCTCGAGTTCCTGCAACGCGGCGCCCAGATCGCTGACGACGACGTTCTCGCTCTGCAGCAACAGTCCCAACATGTAGGCGGCGCTGGTCTTGGCCGGTGCGTGCACGACCGCGCCGCCCCGGTTTCCGCGCCGCACCGAGACCAGTCCCTCGGTCTCCAGGATCCGTAGCGCTTCGCGCAGCGAGACCAGGCTGACCTTGAACTGATCGACGAGCACTTCCTGGCGTGGCAGCAGGTCGCCATCGGCGAGCTCACCGTCGATGATCTGGCGGCGCAACTCGTCGGCGACGATCTCGGCGATCCGCGGCGCGGACAGCCGGCGGCGGGCGTCGGGCCCAATACCCAGAGCGGTCATCCGGTTCCTCGCAACCTGCAGCAGGAGAGAGTACACGGTTGCTGACCCCGCGAACTCGTCTGGCTTAGCTATTTTAGCAGTAATGGTATAAATAGCCGCGTGAGTCACGGGGCCGATAACCGGCCGACGCCGCTCGACGATCTGCGAGTCGTCGAGATCAGTGACCGCCTGGCCGGCAGCTATTGCGGGAAGCTGCTGGTGGACGTCGGTGCGGTGGTTCGCAAAGTCGAACCGCCGCAAGGGGATCCGCTGCGGCGCTATTCCGCGACTTGCTCGCCGGTGCCGGACGGCGCAGCCGGCCCGTTGTTCAGTTACCTCAATGCCGGCAAGAGCAGCCTGGCCGTGTCGGCCGATTCCGAGCGCTTCCGCGCCGAACTCGCCGGCGCAGACGTCGTCGTGGTGGCCACCGGACGCGCCCGGGCGGCCGCGCTGGGGATCGACCCGCAGCGGCTGCTGGCACGATCCCCGCAGGCGGTCGTCGTCACCATCTCCGATTTCGGTTGGAGCGGCCCGTTCGCCGATCGCGCTGCCACCGAGTTCACCCTGCAGGCGTGGTCGGGGTGCACGGGTTTCCGCGGCGATCCGGCCGGTCCGCCCATCTCGATCGGGGGTGAGCTCGGGGAGTACATGGGCGGTGTGTATGCGGCATTCGGAGTGCTGGCCGTGCGTCGCCGCGTCGAGCACGGCGGACCGGGGGAGCACCTGGACCTGTCCATGCTCGAAGCGATCACGGCGATGCAGAGCAGCGAATGGCTGCATTCCCAACTGCTTCGGGTGCCGCCGATCCGGCGCACCCTCGAGGTGCCCTCCATCCTTGCCGCCCAGGACGGCTACGTCGGCATCACCATGGTCACCGGGCAACAGTGGCTCGACTTCACCGCAATGGTCGAATGCCCGCAGTTCGAAGACATTCCGCAGCTGCGCTTCCAGATCGGTCGCTGGGAGTACCGCGACATGATCTACGAAGCGATCGGGCCGTGGATGGCGCAGCGCACCGTCGCCGAGATCGTCGAACTCGGCCAGCTCTTCCGGCTGCCGATCGCCCCGCTGGGCAACGGCGCCACCGTCCGGGACATGGACTATATGACCGAACGGGGCGTGTTCGTCGCGAATCCCGCCGGTTTCCACCAGCCGCGGCCACCGTGGCTGATGTCGCGCTGTGCTCCGGCACCGCCGCGCACGTCGCCCGGACTCGGGGACGGGAACGGTCAATCGGCATGGCAACAAAGGGAATCCGGACCAGTGTCGCCCGAAGCCGGGCTGCCGCTGCAGGGTGTCCGCATCGTCGACCTCACCGCCTTCTGGGCCGGCCCGGCCGCCACCCACCTGCTCGCCGCATTCGGCGCCGACGTCGTCAAGGTGGAGTCGATCCAGCGTCCCGACGGCATCCGGTACTCGGGCGGCATGCGTACCGATGTCGACGACTGGTGGGAATACGGCTGGGTGTTCCATGCGATGAACACCAACAAGCGTTCCGTCACACTGGATTTGGGGTCGGCGGAGGGTCGGCGGCTGTTCACCCGGCTGGTTGCCCAGGCTGATGTGGTGATCGAGAATTTCTCGCCGCGGGTGATGGAGAACTTCGGCCTCACCGCCGACGTCATGCTGGAGATGAACCCTGAACTCGTCGTCGCCCGGATGCCGGCTTTCGGGCTGGACGGTCCGTGGCGGGACCGAGTCGGATTCGCGCCCACCATGGAGCAGATCGCCGGCCTGGCGTGGGTGACCGGTCTGCCGGAGACCCCGCCGGTGACCCCGCGCGGTGCCTGCGATCCACTGGCCGGTGTGCACGCCGCGTTCGCGGTGCTGGCAGCGTTGCATTTCGCCGAACGCACCGGGTCGGGACAGCAGGTCGAGCTGCCGATGGTGGAAACGGTGTTGAATACCACCGCAATTCAGCCGATCGAATACGAAGTTTTCGGCAAGACCCTGACCCGGCGTGGCAACCGTGGGCACGGCGGTGTGCTGCAGAACCTGTATCGGTGTGCGGGGCCGGACGACGAGTGGATCGCGGTCAGTGTGTGCGACGACCGGCACTGGGCGGGTTTGGTCGACGTGCTGGGCGCACCCGCCTGGTCAGCCGACGAGCTGTCCACCGCGGCGGACCGACGTGCGCGGGCCGACGAGATCGATGACAGGTTGCGGGACTGGTTCGCCGGCCAGCCGCGGGACAGCGTGGCGGAACGGCTGGCGGGTGCGGGTGTTCCGGTGGCACCGGTCGTCTCGCCGTCCTCGGTGACCGAGAACGTCCAGTTGCGGGAGCGCGGCTTCTTCGAGGCGCTGGAACATCCGCGAACCGGACCCGGCCTCTATCCCACGCCGCCGTTCGCGCTGCTGGCCGGTCAACAAAACTGGCTGAGTCGCCCACCGCCGACGTTGGGCGAGCACAATGAAGAAGTACTGCGCGATCAGTGCGGGCTGACCGAGGAGGAACTCGCGCACCTTGCCGCCAGCGGGGTGATCGGGACCCGACCGGTCGGCGTCACGGCAAAGTAAGGGGACATCTGATGCGCGTAATCGTTGATCCGGACATGTGCGAGGCCAACGGGTTCTGTGAATCGCTCGCCGCCGACATCTTCGAGTTGGGCGATGAGGACGTGGTGCAGATCGCCGACGGTCCGGTGCCCGCCGACCGCGAGATCGATGTGCGCGCGGCGGTGGACCAGTGCCCGCGGGCGGCGTTGAAGCTCATCGACTGAACCCCGATGAGCGGCCGCGTTGACGTTCAATGTCTAAGATAGTAAAAATAGAAATTGGTCGTCGAACCGCGGTGAAGCGTGGGCAACGGAGAAGTCGTGACGGATACATTTTCAGACCTGGCCGCGGACTCGGCGGCCGAAGATCCCTCGGAACGGGAGTTCGGGCCGTCCGGTATCGCGCTATCCACCTATCGCTTTCCGACGGGTTGGTTCATCGTCGGGTTCGCCTCTGACCTGGCCGCCGGCGAAGTCAAGCGGGTGCACTACTTCGGTGAGGAATTGGTGCTCTTCCGCACCAAGTCCGGCAAGGTGAACGTGCTGGACGCCTACTGTCAGCACCTCGGCGCCAACATGGGTGTCGGCGGGACGGTCGAGGGCGAACACATCGTCTGCCCCTGGCACGGCTGGCAGTGGCGCGGCGACGGCACCAACGCCCTGATCCCGTACAGCAAGATCGGTTGCAAGAACAACGTCCGCATCCGCACCTACCCGACGACCGAGTGGTACGGATTCATCCTGGTCTGGCACGAACGCCACGGCCGCGCGCCGTATTGGCAGCCGCCGGTGCTGCCGGAGTTGGAGACCGACGAGTACTACCCGCTGCACCCCCACACCCGGATGGTCAACCGGGTCAAGGTGCACGCGCAGATGATCATCGAGAACGCGGCCGACCCATACCACGTCCAGTACGTGCACAAGGCGGCCAACCCGGCCAACACCGCGTCGTTTGAGGTGTCCGGTTATCACCTGCACGCCACCGTCAAGGCCCACTTCGGCGGCGGCCGGGCTAAAACCTGGCTGACGCCGAACGGGCCGGTCGACGCCAAGATCATCTACGACAACTACTCGCTCGGGTTGGGTATCGTGCGCTTCCCCAGTGACCTGGTGCAGACCTGTCAGGTCACCGGCCAGACGCCGGTCGACGAGGACTACACCGATTACTTCTATACCCAGGCCTCGCTGCGGGAGCCCGGCGACAGCGGCGACAAGCCCACCGGTCGCGCCGCCAAATTCCTTGCGCTGCAACAGGAAGTGATCAAGCAGGACTTCTTCACCTGGGAGAACATGAAGTACCTGGAGAAGCCGAACCTCGCGCCGGAGGAGGCGCATGACTATGCGGCCCTGCGTCGCTGGGCGCACCGCTTCTACCCCGGTGCCGCGCCGTCGCCCAAAGACTTCGGGTACACCGCCGACGGCGAGCCGGACCCGGCCGCCGCTCCGGCCTGATCCCGCCGGTGTCTCCGGGCCCGGGTGATTTCGGTGTCGACGAGTTCACGGTGCCTGCCGTGCTCGATCGTCGGGCCGAGCAGTTCCCGGACCGGGTGATGATGTCGGTGGCCGGTCTGGACATCACGTTCGCCCAGCTACGCCGGCGTTCTCTTGCCGCGGCGGCTCTACTGGCTGATCTCGGTGTGGGACAGGGCGATTGCGTCGCACTGTTCACTGCGACGTGCCCGGAATGGATCTACTTCTGGCTCGGTGCGGCCCGGATCGGCGCAGTGAGTGCCGCGGTCAACGCCGCCAACAAGGGCGACTTTCTGCTGCACAACCTGAAGTTGTCGCAGGCCAAGGTGATCGTCACCGACGCCGAGCGACGGACCCGCCTCGACGAGATCGCCGCGCAACTGAGCACTGATGTTGTGGTGCTTGACGATTCGCTCACCGGGGCATTGGACCGCGAGGTCTTGGTAACCGGTGAGGCCGTTGCTGCCGGTGACCTGGGTGCGCTGTTCTTCACCTCCGGCACCACCGGGCCGTCGAAAGCTGTTGCCACGTCCTGGCATTACCTGTTCACGGTGGCGGCGACCGCAGTGTCGGCCTGGGAGTTCGCGGCGGGGGAGACCCTGTGGACCGCGATGCCGCTGTTTCACCTGAGCGCGGCGCCGGTGGTGCTGGCACCGATGCTGGTCGGCGGCACCACGGTACTGGCCGAAGCTTTTCATCCGGGCGAGGTGTGGGACGACGTGCGCTCCCACGATGCCGTCGGGTTCGTCGGTGCGGGCGCGATGGTGTCCATGCTGCAGAACCTGCCCGCCGATCCGCGCGACGCGCAGTTGCCGTTGCGGTTCATCTCGGCGGCGCCCATCGATGCCGTGTCGTACCGGTCGATCGAGAAGCGGTACGGCTGCGCGGTCGTCACCATGTACGGCATGACTGAGGCATTTCCGATTGCGGTCAACGGCGTTGCCTACGAGGGTGTTCCGGGGACATCCGGGTGCGCGAATCCGAACTTCGAGGTCCGCATCGTCGATGCCGACGGCGTCGAGTGTCCGACCGGATCGGTGGGGGAGATCAGTTGCCGGCCCCGGTATGCCGAAGTGATGAGTCAGGGCTACGTGCGGCCTGGCGACGACGCATTGCTCGTGGACCCCCATCCGGAGTGGTTCCGCACCGGTGACCTGGGCAGGTTCGACGACGGCGGCAACCTGACGTACGTGGACCGCGTGAAGGACTCGCTGCGTCGCCGCGGTGAGAACGTCTCCTCGGTGGAAGTGGAGGCCGTGCTGGCCAGTCATCCGGCTGTGCAGGAAGCCGCCGCCGTGGCAGTGCCCAGTGCGCTGGGGGAGGACGACATCCTGTCAGTTGTCATGTTAAGGCCGGGTGCGGCAATGGATTACGTGGAGCTGCTGGATTTCTGCGCCGCGCGCATGCCGTACTTCTGTGTGCCCAGGTACATCGATACCGTCGATGAACTTCCCAAGAACGTCATCGGCCGCGTCCGCAAGGACGTGTTGCGGGCCCGGGGCTTGACGGCGGGGGCGTGGGACCGGGAAAGCCACGGATACACAGTGAGCCGATGAATACACACCGCAGGAAAGGCGAACCAACATGCCGTTGACCTACCAGGAACAGCAGATGCTGCAGGCCGCGACCGGTCGCGGCGCGATTCTGGATCTGACCGCGCGGCACAACCGGGCCCACGCCGACGGGGACCGCGACGCGTGGATCACCACGTTCCGGCATTCCGGTGCCACCTATGTGCGCGACGGAGAGTCGTTCGACGATCTGCGTGCCGCGTTCGACGGCGGCGACGGGCGACGTCTGGTCACCGTCGACCACGAGATACACGTCGACGGCGTCCACGCGACACAGCATTGTGTGGCAATCCTTTTCCACACCGCGGGCGGCGAAACCACGCTGCAGGCCACCGGTGCGTTCCGGGACAAACTCAGCTACGAGCGCGGCGGCTGGTACTTCACGTCGAGGGAACTGGTGTGGGATTCGGTGCCGAGCTGCCACCTCGTCATGTAGCCGGCAGTGATTCGTGGCCCACAAAGCTGCAAACCAGTGGACATGGCGCTGGATCGCGGCGTAGGCATGCGCTAAAGAGCCGCGACGCCTGAAGATTGCTCCTCAACACCGTCGAGCTGCTCTTTCGTCGGAGTCAGCGCGCGAGATCGTGCCCGAACGTGGTAAGTCGCTCGACAACTCCGGGACACTCATGGTTTCGGGCGCAGCTGCGCTTCGGAAGGCACGGTTTCGTTATTTGGCTTGTGCTGAATTTGGTTGCGTCTTCTGGCGTGATTGTGGCGCGCAGCGGAATTTGGTCGCGTACGTTTGGAGCCTGCCGTCGGGCGCTTACCGTTCAGTCAATTTCCCCCTAGAGATCGGGCCTCGTGGAGTCTTCGTATGTGTTTGTTACGCCTGAGGTTTTGGTTGCAGCGGCTGCTGATTTGGGTGGGATTGGGTCGGCGGTGAGTGCTGCCGGTGCAGCGGCGGGGTTGTCGACGACTGGGGTGGTGGCGGCGGCCGGTGATGAGGTGTCGGCGGCGATTGCGGCGTTGTTTGGCACCTATGGCCGGGAGTATCAGGCAATCAGTGTGGCGGCGGCGGATTTTCACGCCCGTTTTGTGCAGGGGTTGGTAGGTGCCGGTGGTGTCTTTGAAGCTGCGGAGGCGGCCAGCGCGGCGTCGTTGCAATCGCTAGAGCAGGCGTTTTTGGGGGTGGTCAATGCGCCGACGAATGCGTTGTTGGGGCGGCCGTTGGTGGGGCCGGGTGCCGATGGTGCGGCGGGGTCGGGTGCCGCCGGTGGCGCCGGTGGATTGTTGATCGGGCGAGGCGGTAACGGCGGGTCAGGTGCGGCGGGTCAAGCCGGTGGGGCTGGTGGGGCAGCTGGTTTGCTGGGCCCGGGCGGCGCGGGGGGTACCGGTGGTCTGGGTGCTGCTGGTGGTGTGGGTGGTAGTGGTGGCTTGTTGTGGGGCGCCGGCGGTGCTGGTGGTGCCGGCGGTGTGGGTGGCGGCACTGGCGGCGCCGGTGGTCGTGCGTGGTTATTGGGCCATGGTGGTGCCGGTGGTGTAGGTGGGTCCGGGGTGGCGGGTGCGATGGGGTCTGCGGGTGCGGCGGGGACGCAGTTAGTGGCGGGCGGCACCGGTGGGTTGGGTACCGATGGTGGTGCTGCGGGGTCCGGTGGTGCGGGTGGTCGTGGTGGGTTGCTGTTCGGGGATGGTGGGACCGGTGGCGCTGGTGGTGTGGGCGGAGCAGGGGGCGCCGGCGGCACTGGTGGCGCGGGTTGGGCGGCGACTGCGCCGGGTGGGACCGGCGGCGTTGGCGGCGATAGCGGCACAGGCGGGCATGGCGGTGCCGGTGGTACCGGCGGGGTGGGCGGGCAGGGTCATGGGTTGTTTGGTCGCGCGGGTGTCAACGGTGCCGGGGGTGCTGGGGGTGCTGGCGGTGATTCGGGTGTTGCCGGTGATGGCGGGGCCGGGGGTGCCGGTGCTGAGTTGATCAAGGGTGGTGCGGGCGGGGTTGGCGGCAATAGCGGCGGTGTCGGCAGCGGCGGTGTCGGTGGCGCGGCGGGTGGTCCGGATGCTGGTGCGGGGGCTGCGGGTGCTGCGGGATCGGCGGTGGCCGGCGGCCACGGCGGTGCGGGTGGAGCTGGGTTCAACGCCACCGCGGCGGGCGGGTCCGGGACTGCCGGAGGTGACGGCGGCGCCGGGGGTAGCCGCGGCAATGGCGGCGCCGGCGGTGCGGGCGGCAACGGTGCGGCCGGTGACAACGGCGCCGCGGGCAAGGTTGACGGTGCCTCCGGCGGCAACGGTCAGGCGGGCGGTTCCGGTGCTGTTGGCGGGGCCGGGGGCACGGGCGGGTCACTCGCAGGTAATGGCGGTGCCGGCGGTGCCGGTGGGCATGGCGCCGATGGTGGTGACGGTGGAGTCGGAGTCAACGGCAGGGCTGCCACAGCGGCTGGTGAGGCGGGGCAGGCCGGCGGTTCGGGCGGCAACGGCGGTGTCGGCGGCAATGGCGGCAACGGCGGGGCCGGTGGTACAGCGGCGAATGGCGCCGTGGGTGTGACCGGTGCTGGGGGCAATGCCGGTGCGGGCGGTGATGGCGCGACTCCGGGTGATGGCGGTGCCGGCGGTGCCGGTGACGCGGCGACGCGTGACGGTGGAGCGGGCGGGGCCGGCGGGGACACCGGATTCGGCGCGGCCGGCGGTACGGGCGGGATCGGTTCCAGTGTGGGAACCAGTGGTGCGGCGGGCGCGACTCCGACGGGTTTGCTGGGCAACGGCGGGGCCGGCGGGGCCGGGTTCAACACGACTGTGGCGGGTGTCGATGGTGGCGACGGTGGGGCCGGGGGTGCGGGCGGTAATCGTGGTGATGGCGGCGCCGGGGGCCGCGGTGGCAACGGGGCTGTCGGCGGGAACGGCGCGGTGGGTGTCGCGGGCAACGAGTCCGGCGGGAATGGTCAGGCGGGTGGCTCTGGTGGTGCCGGCGGCGCCGGCGGTGACGGCGGGTCGCTGGCTGGTGTGGGTGGGGTCGGTGGCGCTGGTGGAAACGGGGCGCTCGGTGGTGACGGCGGGGCCGGACTCACCGGCGCCAGCGCGACAGAGGCCGGGGAGGCGGGAACGGCGGGCGGTAACGGCGGTGACGGCGGTGTCGGTGGCAATGGTGGGGCCGGCGGGCTGGGCGGGGAGGCCGCCGATGGCACCGCGGCCGCATCGGGTGCGGGTGGCAACGCCGGCAACGGCGGTAACGGCGCGACTCCCGGTGACGGCGGGGCGGGTGCGGCCGGAAGCAGCACGGTCCGTGATGGCGGGGCTGGTGGCGCGGGCGGGAACTCCGGTGTCGGCGGCCAGGGCGGCACGGGCGGCACCGGCGCCAGCACCGGCAGCGACGGTGTGGCGGGCAACGGACCGACCGCGCTGTTGGGCAACGGCGGCGCGGGCGGTAACGGATACAGCGCCACCAGTGTCGGCAGTGGTGACGGCGGCGCGGGCGGGGCAGGAGGCGCGGGCGGCAGTCACGGTAACGGTGGTGCCGGTGGTGCCGGCGGTGCCGGTGCAGTCGGCGGAAACGGCACGGCGGGTTTCGCCGGGAACGAGTCCGGTAGTGACGGTCAAGCTGGCGGTGCCGGCGGTGCTGGTGGTGCGGGTGGTGCGGGTGGGGCGCAGGCCGGTGCTGGTGGGGTCGGTGGCGCTGGTGGAAACGGGGCGCGTGGTGGTGATGGCGGGGCGGGGATTACCGGTGCCGACGCGACAGTGTCCGGGGCGGCAGGGACAGCGGGCGGTAACGGCGGTAATGGTGGTGTGGGCGGCAATGGCGGGGCCGGGGGGCTAGGTGGGAAGGCCGCTGATGGCACCTTCGCCGGATCGGGTGCGGGCGGCAACGCCGGTAACGGCGGTAACGGCGCGACCCCCGGTGACGGCGGTGCGGGGGCCTCTGGCGGCTCACTGACGGGCCGGGGCGGGGCTGGCGGGGCTGGTGGCAACACCGGATTCGGCGGTGCGGGCGGACTGGGCGGCAGTGGTGGGAGTGCGGGCTCTGATGGCGTGGTCGGGGCTACCCCGACCGGGGTGATGGGTAACGGCGGCGCCGGGGGGGCGGGTGCCCATGCCGCCGCGGCCGGTGCTAGCGGCGGTGATGGTGGCGCGGGCGGTGCGGGCGGTAACCGTGGCAGTGGCGGCGCCGGCGGCGCCGGTGGCGATGGTGCGACCGGCGCAGTCGGGGTGGACGGGGTCGACCGCGGTGACGCGGGCGGGGTCGGCGGGGTCGGTGGCACTGGTGGTGTCGGTGGGGCCGGCGGACTGGGTGGTGCGCTGAGTGGTAACGGTGGGGCCGGCGGTAAGGGTGGTGTCGGCGGAGTCGGCGGCACCGGGGGGGCCGGTGTTGATGGGGCGGACGCGGTCACGGCCGGTGGTAACGGGTTCGACGGTGGCGACGGCGGTGGTGGCGGTACCGGTGGAACCGGCGGTGCCGGTGGTGTCGGCGGCGGGCATCAGGCTCTCGGATACAGCGACGGTTCCCATGGTGTCGGCGGTACCGGTGGTGTGGGTGGCACTGCCGGCACTGGTGGCGACGGCGGGACCGGTGGTGCCGGCACTGACGCAGCGGTGCTCGGTGGTACCGGCGGAGCCGGCGGTAATGGTGGGGATGCGGGCGCGGTCGGTCAGGGCGGTGCTGGCGGTGACAGCGGCGATGGCAGTACTGGCGCCACGGGCGCGGCGGGTCAGCTGCCGGCCGGGACTTCCGGCAATGGTGGTGCCGGCGGTAAGGGCGGCAACGCGACCGTCCCGGCGCCGGGTGGTCCGCCCGGCACCGGTGGGCAAGGCGGTGCCGGCGGCAACGGCGGCAACCTGGGCACCGGCGGCACCGGCGGCACTGGTGGTAACGGTGCGACCGGCGCGACCGGTGGTGGGGGGGTCAACCCAGGCGATGGGGGCGCCGCCGGTGAGACCGGTGAGACCGGTGGGGCCGGTGGGGTCGGCGGGACCGGGGGACTGGGTGGTTCGGTCCGCGGTGACGGCGGTACCGGCGGACTCGGCGGTACCGGCGGCGGTGGCGGGACCGGTGGGGCCGGCTTCGACGGTGCGGACGCGACCACTGCGGGCGGGGCGGGGCAAAACGGTGGCACTGGCGGCACTGGCGGCACCGGCGGCGTTGGTGGGGCCGGTGGTAACGCCGGCGGGGTTGCTGAGGGTGGGTCGGGCAGTGTGGGCGTCAACGGCACCGGAGGACAAGGCGGTACCGGTGGTGCGGCGGGTGCAGGTGGTGATGGTGGCGCCGGTGGTGCCGGCGATAGTGCTGCTCTTAATGGCGGGCGTGGTGGTGATGGCGGTAATCCCGGCGCGGTCGGTGCCGGCGGCAACGGTGGCGCGGCCGGTACCGGTGGCACCGGTGGCGGCGGCGGCATTACCGGCGCCCAAGGTGCCGCGGCCACCGGCGGCGGTAACGGTGGCAACGGCGGCCAGGGCGCTGACGGTGTCCGCGGCGTCCAGGGCGGACAAGGCGGCAATGGCGGTGCCGGCGGTAACGGCGGGTCGGTCGGCAACGGCGGCCAAGGTGGTACCGGAGGCAACGGTGCAGCTGGTACTGCCGGCTCCTCCGGCGGCAGTGCGACCGGCAACCCGGGTGGTGGCGGCAACGCCGGCGACGGCGGGGCCGGCGGTCTGGGCGGTGTGATCTCGGGTAACGGCGGCAATGGCGGGGCCGGCGGTAACGGTGGCAACGGCGGTAACGGCGGTAATGGTGGCTCCGGCGATTCGGGCAGCATCTTCAGTTCCGGTCACCCGGGTGGTGCCGGTGGGGCCGGCGCCGACGCAGGCGATGCCGGCGCTGGGGGCGCTGGCGGCACGGCCCTCGGGTCGGGTAACGGCGGGGCCGGCGGGGCCGGCGGTACCGCCGGTCAGGGCGGGCTCGGCGGCAACGGCGGGAACGGCGGCAACGATGGCGCCTTCGCCGAAGGGGCCTCAGGCGGATCCGGTGGTATCGGCGGCAGCGGCGGTAATGCTGGGGCCGGCGGGGCAGGCGGTGCCGGTGGCACGGCCAACGGATCAGGTGTCGGCGGGGTCGGCGGAGCCGGCGGTGCTGGGGCGGCCGGCGGTGACGGTGGCTTCGGTGGCACCGGCGGGAGCGACGAAAGCGGCACCGGCGACGGCGGCAACGGTGGCGCGGGCGGCGATTCCGGGATCGGAGGCAGCGGCGGTGCGGGAGGCCGCGGCGGCGACTCCGCTGCCGGTGCCGCCGGAGACGGTGCCGACGGCGGCCACGCCGGTGCCGGCGGATTCAGCGGTCAAGGCGGTAGTGGTGGCACGGGTGGTGTGGTGTCGGGTAGCGACGGCGCCAAAGGGGCCGCGGGTACGTCCGCTGCCGGAGGTACCGGAGGGGCGGGCGGCGATGGCGGCAACGGCGCCGCGTCGGCCGGCCCGTCCGGTCACGGCGGTAACGGTGGTTACGGCGGCGGCGGTGTTGGGCTCAGTGGCGGTGACGGTGGGGCCGGCGGTAACGGCGGGGCGGTTGGCAACGGCGGTAACGGCGGTAATGGTGGCGCATCCGGCAACCCCGGAGGCGTCGGAGGCGATGGCGGCAATGGCGGCTCGGGCGGTGTGGTCTCCGGCGACGGCGGTGACGGTGGCGCCGGCGGTAGTGGCGTTGCCGGTGGTGGACACGGCGGGCTCGGAGGTGACGGCAGGTCCGTCGGCAACGGCGGTGCGGGCGGTGCTGGCGGCTCCTCATCTGGTGGCGCCGGGGGTGACGGCGGCGACGGCGGCTCGGGCGGTTCAAATTCCGGTAATGGCGGTGATGGTGGCGTCGGTGGTCGCAGCACTGGCATCGGTAACGGTGGCAATGGTGGCGCTGGTGGAAACGGAGGACTGGTCGGCAACGGTGGCAACGGCGGTGACGGCGGCCGTGGAGGTACCGGTGCCGCCGGCGCACACGGTGCCAATGAGACGGGCGCTGCCGGCGGTGCCGGCACGACAGGCGGCAGCGGTGGTAACGGCGGTGACGGCGGCTCGGGCGGAGCTATCTCTGGCACCAGCGGCAATGGCGGCAACGGTGGTGCCGGCGGCGACGGCGGTACCGGCGGCGGCGGCGGTACCGGCGTAAACAACATCACTGATACCGGCGGGACCGGCGGCGGCGGCGGGACGGGCGGCAACGGCGGAGTCGGCGGAGTCGGGGGCGCCGGCGGCGCGGCCCAGGGGTCACGCAACGGCGGTGCCGGCGGTCTCGGCGGGTCGGCTGGTGCAGGCGGGGTCGGTGGCACCGGCGGCGACGGCGGGACCTCTGTCTTCGGCGGTGGTGGCACAGCGGGTGGCGGTGGCACCGGCGGTGGCGGCGGTACCGGCGGCCGCGGCGGAGTCGGCGGCGCGGCCCTCGGGTCGGGCACCGGCGGCGCTGGCGGCAACGGCGGCACCGCAGGCGGAGCCGGTGTGGGCGGCCAGGGCGGTGCCGGTGGGTATTCCTCCCTTTCAGCCAACGGTGCTGGCGGGGTCGGCGGTGCTGGCGGTATCGGAGGTCTCGGCGGTCAGGGCGGTGGCGGCGGCGACTCGGCCGCAGGCCTCGCCGGTGACGGCGGCACCGGCGCCCAAGGCGGCGTAGGTGCCATTGGCGGCACCGGCGGCGTGGGCAGCTACGACGGCTCTCGGGCCGCCTCAGGTATCGAGGGTGCCGGGGGTGGCGGTGGTGCCGGCGGAAACGGCGGCGATGGTGCCGCAGCCGCCGGCCCGTCCGGTAACGGCGGAAACGGTGGAGCTGGCGCCTACGGTGCCGGTGGTGGCGCCGGCGGTGCCGGTGGCAACGGCGGGCAGGTCGGCAACGGCGGTGATGGTGGTGCCGGCGGCAACGGCGCGGCCGGCAGGTCCGGCGGACCTGGCACCGTCGGGGATAACGGAGAGCCCGGTGGCCCCGGTGGAGGCGGCTCGGTTGGCTTTGCCGGCGGCAACGGCGGGGCTGGCGGTGCCGGCGGGTCCATCTCGGGTGATGGGGGCACCGGTGGGGTTGGCGGCACCGGAGGCGACGGCGGTGCCGGCGGGAACGGTGGCACGAGCTTCGGTCTCACCATCGGCGCCGGCCCACATACCGGAGTCGGTGGCGATGGTGGTGTCGGCGGGAACGGTGGTGCTGGTGGTGTTGGCGGCACCGGCGGCCAGGCACTGGGATCAGGCGACGGAGGGGACGGCGGTCGTGGCGGTAACGCCGGCGACGCCGGCAAAGGTGGCAACGGTGGCCATGGCGGCAGCTCTCCTGCGCAGGACGCCGAAGACGGCGCGCGCGGCGGCAACGGGGGAGTCGGAGGCACCGGCGGCACCGGCGGTCGCGGTGGGCACGGCGGCGCTGCCAATGGGACAGGCACTGGCGGTGCCGGCGCGTCGGGCGGCAATGCCGGCATTGGTGGCTACGGCGGCCTTGGCGGCGATGGTGGCAACGGTATTCAAGGAGATTCCCGTAGCCATGGCGCTGACGGCGGCACGGGCGGCAACGGCGGCACCGGCGGAGGTGGGGGCGGTGGCGGTGATGGCGGCTCCAGCCTCTCAGGCTACGGCGGTGCTGGCGGTAACGGCGCGAATGGCGCCGACGCAGCGTGGTACGGCGAGGGCGGCCTGGCCGGCACCGGCGCAGGCGGTAACGGGAACAACGGGGCGGACGGTCAGAAAGGCGCCGGTGGCGCCGGTGGCGCCGGTTCGGTCGGTGGCTCTGGCTTCCCACCCGGCCCCCCCGGAGCTCCCGGCAACGACGGCACGTGACGATATTCTGACTTTCGATGGCTGCCGACATCAGTTATAGGTACGCGTTCGGGACCTACGAAGACGCGCTGAAGATGGTGGGCTTTCGCGCCGAGGCCAGGGTGGCGGGAACTGTGGTGAGCGGGGCCCGGATCCAGCACTTCGCCGCGCTGGTGCGCGACGGCAACCCGGCCTACTGGGACCAGGACTTCGCGACCCAGACCTGGGGTGGGTTGGTCGGTCCACCCGCATTGCTGATGGGTTGGCTGATTCCGCCGCCGTGGTCCGCCGACGGTGTTCGGCCGGCGGCTGCACTGGTGATGCGGGTTCCCCTGCCGGGCAGAACCTTTGTCAACGCGTCCAATGAGGCCGAGTTCTTGATTCCGGTGGTGGAGGGTGATCGGCTCTCGATCGTGGAGGAGGTGGTATCGGTGTCGCCGGAGAAAACCACCAAACTCGGTGTCGGGCATTTCGTTCAGACGCTCGACACCTTCTACCGCGACGACGGAACCGAGGTCGCGTTGAACCGTAATACCTTATTCCGCTTCAATACGCGGGAGACGACGGATGGCTGATGAACCCCAAGAGCGCCGGTTCGACTGGCATGGGTTGACTGTCCCCGTCGAACTGCCTGATGTCGTCGACGAGATCAGCTACGAGCGAGTGGTGATGAACGCCGGCGCGACCTGGGATTATTTTCCCGGGCACTTCGATCCTGAATATGCGAAGCGCCAAGGTAATCCGACGATCTTCGTCAACACGATGCATCTCGCCGGCTTTGTCGACCGGGTGGGCACGGACTGGGCCGGCCACTATAGCCGAGTCCTACGGCGCAAGATATCGTTGCTGGGTTCGATCTATGCCGGCGACACGATGATCGGTCGGGGAAAAGCAATCGCCAAGCGGTGCAACACCTTCGGGGCAGATCCGCAATTTCTCATCGACCTGCAGGTTTGCGTCTACAACCAGCGCGGCGAGCTGTGCTGTCCCGCGGAGATCACTCTCGAGGTGCTGCTGGCAAGCTCAGCTGGGTAGCGGCGGCAGCTTTCCGTTGCAGGCCACCGACTGCAGCTCCACGTATTCGTGCAACCCCTCCGGACCGAATTCGCGCCCCAGCCCGGAGTGTTTGAAGCCGCCGAACGGATTACTGATGTCGAGCATGTACATGTTGATGCCGTAGGTGCCGGTGCGCACCTGCGCGGCGATCTCCAAGCCATGCGCGACGTCGGCAGTCCACACCGAACCGGCCAGGCCGTAGTCGCTGTCGTTGGCGATCCGGATCGCGTCGTCCTCGTCGTCGTAGGTGAGCACGGTCAGCACCGGGCCGAAGATCTCCTCGCGGGCGATCCGCATGTCGTTGGTCGCGTCGGTAAACAGGGTGGGGCGCACGTACCAGCCGCGCGGCGCGGGGCTGTCGTCCCCGCCGATCACGACGCGGGCGCCTTCCTGTTGCCCGGACCGGATGTAGTCCTGTACCCGGGCCTGTTGTCGTTGGGCGACAAGGGGTCCGATGTCGGTTTTCTCATCGTCAGGGTCACCCACCCGCAGCGAGGACATCATGTCGGCCAGCGCGTCCACCAGCTCGTCGTGGCGCCGTTGGCTGACCAGGATGCGCGTCTGCGCAACGCAGGCCTGCCCGTTGTTCATCAAGCTGGCCGTCTTCAATCCGCTTACCGTCCTGCCGATGTCGGCGTCGTCGAGGACGATCGCCGCGGACTTGCCGCCGAGTTCCAGGCTCACCCGTTTCAACTGCTCACCGCACAACGCGGCGATGCGCCGGCCGGTGGCGCTGGAACCGGTGAACGCGATCTTGTCCACGCCCGGGTGACGCACCAGCGCCTCGCCGACCTCCGGCCCGCCGGTGAGCACCGAGACCACACCTTCGGGCAGGTCGAGTTGCTCGATCATCTCGGCCAACCACAAAGCGTCCAAAGGGGTTTCGGGTGCGGGCTTGATGATAACCGGGCAGCCCGCCAGCAATGCGGGAATCAGTTTCGGCATGATCAGGCATTGCGGGACGTTCCACGGCACGATCGCCCCGACCACCCCGACCGGGGCGCGACGCAGGTGCGCTTCGCCGAGCACACCGCGACGGCGCTCCACCCACGGGAACTCCCGCGCGGTCGCCAATGCCAGGTGGATCATCGAGGCGGCTCCGGCCGCCTGGCCCAGTCTGCTGAAGCTGCGCGGCGAACCCATCTGTGCGGTGATCAGGTCGGCCATCTCCTCGATGTGCCGACCGTAGACGCCGGCCAGCTCATCGATTTTGCGCATCCGTTCCTGCGGTTCCAGCCGCGGCCACGGGCCGTGATCGAAGGCTCGGCGCGCCGCAGCGACCGCGGCCTCGATGTCGTCGGGGCCTGCGGCCGGAACCTCGGCGATCGTCTCCTGGGAGTGCGGGGAGATGACGGAAATCCGTTCCGTTGCTGTGGGTTTGCGCCATCGACCGCCGATGAACAATTCGTCGTAAGAGCGGGGATTCGCCGTCATCGGGGCACCACCTCAGGGCAGGCGACGGTTAAATTCACTATTGATGCTAACATAGCAAAAATTCAGCAGAGGCAAGGCAACCTGTGACGAACGACTGGCGCAGCTACCCGTTCCAGCTGGTACCCGGTGACAGCCAACTGGAATTTCCCGCCGCCGAAGGCGAGCACCCCGGTCAGGAGTCCGACACCTGGTTCATCGCCGGTGAACTCGCCGCAGCCGACACCGGTAGGTCATTCGCGTTCCTGACCATCTTCAACAAGAACCGGCCCGGCGGCTCGATCGTCGCCGACTTCTACACGCTGGCGTTGTTCGATCTCGACACCGGTGCGTACGGCACCTTCACCGATTACGACATGCCGCCGGCCAGCATGGAACCAGGGGTCAAGCCCAAGATGACCACCGCTGTCGGCCATCTCGACCTCGCATACGACACCGGTGCCGGCACCGCCCGCTGGACCACGACGCGCGACGACGACGGAGAGTTGCTGCCCTACACCTACGACATCAGCCTGGTGGGCACCGACCAGCACGGGCAGCCCATGCACCTGGACCTGGCGGTCACGCCGACACGCGCACCGACCCCGTTGGGCGCAGCGGCTTACCACGGCAAGATCGCCTGCTTCGGTCAGGACGACACCTACTCCTACTTTCAGACCGGGATGGTGATGACCGGAACGCTGCGCTGGGGTGACAGCACCGATCGCGTCACCGGCACCAGCGGGCACGTCGACCGGCAATGGTTCCCGAAGTACGCGGGTGGGGGAACTGGTGAGCCGCCGCGCACCCGATCGCACGAATGGCGGACCATCAACTTCGACAACGGCGTCGACATGAGCATCTGGCGCCAGTTCCTGCGCACCGAAGGCAATGCGCTGCAACCGTTTACCGGCATCACCACCAGCTACCCCGACGGCAGGGCCCCGGAGTGCGTCGAGGATTTCGACGTCACCATCACCAGCTACGTGCGCTGGCCGGACGAGATCAGAGCGCTGATCCGCCCGCCCGTCAAGGCCCGCTATCTGCCTGATCGGCATCGAATCGTCTGTGCTCCACTCCAATTGGATATCGTCGGCGAGCCGCTGGTGCCGGCCCCGGCGCACGGCTTGCCAATCGAGTACATGGAAGGGCCCTACCGCTACCGGGGAACGCTGGCCGGTGAGCCGGTGACGGCGTTCGCATTCAACGAGCGTTCGCTAGCGCTGTACCGGGATTGGGAGTTGCTGCAGGTGTTGGCCACCGAAGCCGCACCGGACCTGGTTGACCGGCTCACCCAGCTACTGGCGTCCGGTCGCCGCAGCGAGGCACTCGAGGTCGTCCGGGCGGCGATGGCCGACGCTCCGGAACACGCAGAGGTGCTCGAAGCTCTCGCCGAGGCATTGTCGCAGTCGGCGTAAATCCCGCAAGATTCAGCCGCGCGCGTCGACCGCCTGCTGCCAGGCAAGGTGTCGGTGCTGCAACCCCGGCTCGTTGCGCCCGAACAGAAGCTGTTCGCGCGCACCGGATTCCAGGTTGGCCTGCAGTTGCGCGACCAACCGGTAGTCCTCGTCGCGAACGGTGGCGTGGGCGTATTCGAAGACGGTCTGTGCCCCGGCGGCCACCGATTCCTCGGAGATGTCCAGCGGAGTCGAATTTTGATGGACGGTGATCGACCGCCCCGGCTGATCACCCGGGTAGACCCGGAACAACTCACCGTTGGCGATGGTCACTGAGATCACGATGTTGGGGAACAACGCGTAGATGACCACCAGGTTGTTCAGCGGCACCCACTGCTGCTCAGGCACATCCTCCAGATCCAGAATTGTGTTGAGCGGGAAGATCAACCGGTGGTGGGGTCCGAACGCGTCGAACACCGTGCAATTGCTGCGCGCCAGGGTCGCAAACGTCTTTTCGTGCACAGTGGCGAAGTGGTAGTTCTCCGCGAAGGTATCCACCGCCAGCTTCCAGTTGATGGGCGAATCGAGCACCTTCTCGCCCAGCGGAGTCCATCGTCCGATACCCCACGAATCCAGTTCGGCAGCCAATGGCCCCAGGTGGGCCGCGACATCCAGCTCCACTTCGGGATCCAGTGCTATCCAGAGGAATCCGGCGAATTCGGTGGCCGGCAGCTCGGTCAGCCCGTCGGACTTCAGCGTGGTGTCCGGGAATCCTTCCCGTCCCGGCAACGCAACCAACCGGCCGGTGTTGTCGTAGGTCCAGGCGTGGTAGGGGCAGGTGAACCGTTTGGCGACACCGCAACCCGATGCGACCGGCGCCTGCCGGTGCAGGCAGATGTTGTCGAATGCCTTGACCGAGCCGTCGGCGGTGCGGGTCAACAGGATGGACCGGCCCAGCACTGTCTTGGTGCAATAGGCCCCCGGCCGCGGCAGTTCGGAGACATAGCCGACCAATTGCGGGCTGGCCTGCACCATGACCCGATCGCGCTCGTGCCGCTCCCGTGCGGTGTACTCAGCCGCGTTGACCCGGTGCGGCGCAGGTGCGAGGTCGGTCGTTTTGTCCCGCGCCAATTTGAGCGCACGACGGGTGAGATCGATGAGCTGATCGTGATCCACCGGAAGCCTCCTGCAGTCCTGTCTCCAAGCTTTTCTGCTTCCAGTACAGACCTTATGACCGTTGTAAGGTCAAGACGTGGCTGACCAGTTGTTGATCGGCGAGGTCACCGCGTTGACGGGAATCGCCTCAGGTCGCATCCGCCACTACGAGAAAATCGGATTGTTGCGTGCCGAGCACCTCAGCAACGGGTATCGGGTCTTCGATGTCGAGCAGGTGCTCGACCTGCTGCGCATCGACCTGATGAGAAGCCTCGGCGTCAGCATCAACGACATCGCCCGGTTGCTGGATGACGGGCAGACGACGCTGTCCGACCTGCTCGACGAACACCGCACACTGCTGGTGCGCCAGCGCGACCGGTTGGACCAGCTGATCACTGCGATCGATGCCGCCACCGACGCCGGCGGCGGCGACGTCAACGAGCACATCCTGCGCCGACTGGCGACCACCCACCGCGACAGCATCGGCGTGATGGGCAGACTGTCCGAGCCGTTGGCCGCCCCGGTGGCCGCGATGTATGCCGAGCTCTTCGACGAGTGGCAGTTGCCGGTGCCCGCTTTGTTCGGGCAGATGGTGCTGCCGCCCGCTGCCAGCACGTTGCTGGCAGAACTGTCCGGATGCCCGGGGCGGCGGGTGCTGTTCGATCGACTCCGCCAACTCGCCGCTGACGTGATCGCGCTAGGCGACAACGTCTCGGCGGTAGCGGAACTCGCAGGCAGGTGGATTGATGCGCAGGTGGCCGAGCCGTTGCCCGACGACGTGGTTGGTGCTCTGCGCAGGGTGCAACCGCTGTTGGAGAACGACCCGGTGATCGTGCAGGGCTTCCGCGCGTGGGCGCGCTCGATCAACCCCGCGGCGCCGATGTTGATCGACGAGATCGCTCAGCAGACGGCCCGGCGCGGACTCGAAGGGATCAGCGTGATCGTGCTGCCCGACCGCTGACCGGACGCACCGGAAGTGTCGACCCTGAACTGGTGGCACCGAGACTGCAGTGAGGACGTCGGCGCGCACAGAATGCGGCGCTGAGTACAGGCTCGACAACCCAAGAACGATGCCAAGGTGATGCGTTGTGTCCAGTGTGGCCAACGTGATTTCTGGGAACAGTGAACTACTCTGTGCCGCATGTCGGTCTCTCGGCGTGACGTGCTCAAACTCGCCGCAGCGACACCCGGCCTGCTGGGGCTGGGTGCTGCGGCAGCGTCCCTGCGCGCGGCGCCCGCCGCGGCCTCGCTCGGCACGTTGCTGGACTACGCGGCCGGCGTCATCCCCGCCAGCGAGATCCGGGCCGCGGGTGCCGTCGGGGCGATCCGGTACGTGTCGGACCGCCGGCCCGGCGGTGCCTGGATGCTGGGCAAGCCCATTCAGCTGGCCGAGGCGCGCGACCTGCACGGGAGCGGACTCAAGATCGTGTCCTGTTACCAATTCGGCAAAGGCAGCACGTCGGACTGGCTGGGTGGGGCTGCCGCAGGCCTGCAGCACGCCAAGCGCGGCATGGAACTGCACGCCGCCGCCGGCGGCCCGTCCAGTGCCCCCATCTACGCCTCCATCGACGACGATCCCTCGCACGACCAGTACAAGAACCAGATCGTCCCCTACCTGCGGTCCTGGGAGTCGGTTGTCGGGCACCAGCGCACGGGTGTCTACGCCAACTCGAAGACCATCGACTGGGCGGTCAACGACGGCTTGGGCACCTACTTCTGGCAGCACAACTGGGGATCGCCGAAGGGGTACGAACACCCCGCCGCGCACCTGCATCAGGTCGAGATCGACAAGCGCTCGGTCGGCGGCGTCGGCGTCGACGTCAACGAGATCCTCAAGCCCCAATTCGGGCAGTGGGCCTGACCCCCGGTCGGTTCCCAGGCTCTGCCGCGGGCCCGCCTCGCACTTTCCAGCAAACACTTGTTCGCGCAGCTTCGGCGGTCGGCTACACGGATGAATCCGCGACAGCCCGCTGGGCGGCTCATTACGCGACGCTTGAGGGCGAAATTTTTCATATAACGATTTGATAACAATACTGCTTTGAACAGCGGAGTTATAGCTACTCGACCGTAACCACCTGCATGCAGGACGTTTGTCGGCGCCGCTCGCTCCGGCGGCCAAACGCGGTGTTACCCACGACACGGTTACCCGTGCGTAGAACTCGCCAGTAACCAATCGCTCCAAGAATTCGTGGAGATCCTCATGACACTCTTATTGGGACCGATGCCGATCGTTCGAGGTTCTGAGGCCGCCGCAGCAGCCCCGGACCGCACCGGTCACACCGACGATCGGCTGGCGATTCGGTGCGGAATCGCCCGGAAGTCGATGCGGCCCCGGGAAACCGGGCGATCGAACCGAGATGCGACACAGAGGTTTTGAGGGAGATACAAGGTGACGATCCACGAGAGGCACGACTGGGTGTCCGCCGACCGTGACGGCAGCGGTCCGCACAACGCACATGCTCTGGTCGATCGCCTGACCACCGGCGAGCCGTACGCCGTTGCGTTCGGCGGCCAAGGCAGTGCGTGGCTGGAGACGCTGGAAGAACTGGTGTCCGGGGCGGGCATCGAATCCGAATTGGCGACGTTGGTCGGCGAGGTCGAGCTGCTACTCGAGCCGGTGGCAAAAGAGCTGGTCGTGGTGCGTCCGATCGGTTTCGAGCCGCTGCGGTGGGTGCGCGCGCTGGCCGCCGAAGATGCCATCCCCTCCGAGAAGCACCTGACGTCGGCGGCGGTCTCGGTGCCCGGGGTGCTGCTGACCCAGGTGGCGGCCATCCGCGCGCTCGCCCGGCAAGGCATGGACCTGGTCGAAACCCCGCCGGTCGCCGTTGCCGGACATTCCCAAGGTGTGCTCGCCGTCGAGGCGCTCAAGGCCGGCGGCGCGCGCGATGTCGAGCTGTTCGCCATCGCTCAACTGGTGGGTGCCGCCGGCACGCTGGTCGCCCGGCGGCGGGGGATCTCGGTGCTCGGCGACCGCCCGCCCATGGTGTCGGTCACCAACGCCGACCCGGAGCGGATCGGACGCCTGCTCGACGACTTCGCCCAGGACGTGCGTACCGTGCTGCCGCCGGTGTTGTCCATCCGCAACGGCCGCCGCTCGGTCGTCATCACCGGTACCCCGGAACAGTTGTCCCGCTTTGAGCTGTACTGCCACCAGATCTCGGAGAAGGAAGAAGCCGAGCGCAAGAACAAGCTGCGCGGCGGCGACGTCTTCGCGCCGGTGTTCGACGCCGTCAAGGTCGAGGTCGGCTTCCACACCCCGCGGCTGGCCGACGGCATCGAGATTGTCGGGCGCTGGGCCGAGAAGGTGGGGCTGGATGTCGCGCTGGCCCGGCAACTGGCCGAAGCGATCCTGGTCCGCAAGGTCGACTGGGTCGAGGAGATCACCAAGGTCCACGACGCCGGTGCGCGCTGGATCCTCGACCTGGGTCCCGGGGACATCCTGACCCGGTTGACCGCGCCGGTCATCCGCGGTCTGGGCATCGGCATCGTGCCCGCGGCAACGCGCGGTGGTCAGCGCAACCTGTTCACCGTCGGGGCCACCCCCGAGGTGGCCCGGGCCTGGTCGAGCTACGCGCCGACGGTGGTCCGACTGCCCGACGGCAGGGTGAAGCTGTCGACGAAGTTCACCCGGCTAACCGGCCGGTCGCCGATCCTGCTGGCCGGCATGACCCCGACCACCGTCGACGCGAAGATCGTCGCCGCCGCGGCCAACGCCGGGCACTGGGCCGAGCTGGCCGGGGGCGGACAGGTCACCGAGGAGATCTTCGCCGACCGCGTCGAGCAGCTGTCCGGGCTGCTCGAGCCCGGCCGCACCTACCAGTTCAACGCGCTGTTCCTGGACCCCTATTTGTGGAAGCTGCAGCTGGGCGGCAAGCGGCTGGTCCAGAAGGCTCGCCAGTCTGGCGCGGCGATCGACGGCGTGGTGGTCAGCGCCGGCATCCCGGAACTCGAGGACGCCGTCGACCTGATCGCAGAACTCAACGACATCGGCATCAGCCACGTGGTGTTCAAGCCCGGCACTATCGAGCAGATCCGTTCGGTCATCCGCATCGCCACCGAGGTGCCCACCAAGCCGGTGATCATGCACGTCGAGGGCGGCCGCGCCGGTGGTCACCACTCCTGGGAGGACCTCGACGACCTGCTGCTGGCCACCTACTCGGAGTTGCGCTCGCGCTCCAACATCACCGTCTGCGTCGGCGGTGGCATCGGCACCCCGGAACGGGCTGCGGAGTACCTGTCCGGGCGTTGGGCGGAGGCTTACGGTTTCCCGTCGATGCCGATCGACGGCATCCTGGTCGGCACCGCGGCGATGGCCACGCTGGAGGCCACCACCTCGCCCTCGGTCAAGCAGATGCTGGTCGAGACCCAGGGCACCGACCAGTGGATCAGCGCCGGAAAAGCCCAGTGCGGCATGGCTTCCAGCCGCAGCCAGCTGGGCGCGGACATCCACGAGATCGATAACAGCGCCTCCCGGTGCGGGCAGCTGCTCGACGAGGTGGCCGGTGACGCAGACGCGGTCGCCGAGCGGCGCGACGAGATCATCGCCGCGATGGCCGGCACCGCCAAGCCGTACTTCGGCGACGTCGGAGAGATGACCTACCTGCAGTGGCTGCGCCGCTATGTCGAACTGGCCATCGGAGAAGGCAATTCGACCGCCGACACCGCCGCACCCGGCAGTCCCTGGCTGGCCGACACGTGGCGGGACCGGTTCGAAGAGATGCTCAAGCGCACCGAATCCCGACTGCACCCGCAGGATGTCGGTCAGATCGAGACCCTCTACGCCGACCGCGAGTTGTTGGAAAGCCCGGACCGGGCTCTCGCGGCCCTGGTCGAGCGTTACCCGGACGCCGAGACAGTGCAGCTGCATCCCGCCGACGTGCCGTTCTTCGTCACGTTGTGCAAGAAGCCGGGTAAGCCGGTCAATTTCGTGCCGGTCATCGACAAGGACGTGCGCCGCTGGTGGCGCAGCGACTCGCTGTGGCAGGCGCACGACGCCCGCTACGACGCCGACCAGGTGTGCATCATCCCCGGGCCGGCGGCGGTGTCCGGCATCACCCGGATGGACGAGCCGGTCGGTGAATTGCTCGACCGCTTCGAGCAGGCCGCCATCGACGAGGTACTCGCCACCGGGGCCCAGCCGACGGATGTGACGGCGCGCCGCCTCGGTCGCGCCGATCTGCGCGGACCGCTGGCCCTCGTGCTCGACGCACCCGACGTGCGGTGGGCCGGGCGCACCACCACCAACCCGGTGCACCGGATCGCACCGCCGGCCGACTGGCAGGTGCGCGAAAACCGCACCGCCACACACACATCCACCGGGTCGCGGCTGGCGGTCGGCTCCGACGACAACGGCGTCGTGCTCAGTGTGCCGGTGTCGGGAACCTGGATCGATATTCCATTCGAGTTGCCCGCCAACACAATCGACGGTGGCATACCCGTGGTGTCCACCGAGAACGCCAGTGCGGCCATGCGTTGTGTGCTGGCCATCGCTGCCGGTGTCGACGGCCCCGAATCGCTGCCCGCAGTGGAAAACGGCGCCGCCACCGTCACCGTCGACTGGGATCCCGAACGGGTCGCTGACCACACCGGCGTCACCGCCACCTTCGGCGAGCCGCTGGCACCCAGCCTGACCACCGTGCCCGACGCGCTCGTCGGTCACTGCTGGCCCGCCGTCTTCGCCGCGATCGGCGCGGCCACCACCGACGATGGCGTGCCCGTGGTCGAAGGCCTGCTCAGCCTGGTGCACCTCGACCACGCGGCCCGGCTGGCTCAGCAGTTGCCGACGGTACCGACCGAATTGACCGTCGTCGCAACGGCTTCGGCGGCCACCGACACCGATATGGGCCGCGTAGTGCCCGTCTCGGTCCGGGTCTCCGACAATGACGGCGCGCTCATCGCCACCCTCGAGGAGCGGTTCGCGATCCTGGGACGCACCGGGTCCGCCGAACTCGCCGACCCGGCCCGCGCCGGTGGCGCGGTCTCGGAGAACGCCACCGACACCCCGCGCCGGCGCCGTCGCGACGTCACCATCGGCGCGCCCGTCGACATGCGCCCGTTCGCCGTGGTGTCCGGCGACCACAACCCCATCCACACCGACAAGGCCGCCGCGCTCCTGGCGGGGCTGGGCTCGCCGATCGTGCATGGCATGTGGCTGTCTGCGGCGGCGCAGCACGCGGTGACCGCCACCGACGGCCAGGCGCGCCCGCCGGCGCGACTGATCGGCTGGACCGCGCGGTTCCTGGGCATGGTGCTGCCCGGTGACGAAGTGGACTTCCGGGTGGAGCGGGTCGGAATCGACCAGGGCGCAGAGGTTCTCGAGGTCACCGCGAAAGTCGGCGCGGAGCTGGTCATGTCTGCCAGCGCCCGGCTGGCCTCGCCCAGGACGGTCTACGCCTTCCCCGGCCAGGGCATCCAGCACAAGGGCATGGGCATGGACGTGCGGGCCCGCTCCAAAGCGGCCCGCAAGGTGTGGGACGAGGCGGACAAGTTCACCCGCGACACGTTGGGCTTCTCGGTGCTGCACGTGGTGCGCGACAACCCGACCAGCATCATCGCCAGCGGAGTGCACTACCACCACCCGGACGGGGTGCTGTTCCTGACGCAGTTCACCCAGGTGGCGATGGCGACGGTGGCGGCCGCGCAGGTTGCCGAGATGCGCGAGCAGGGCGCGTTCGTCGACGAGGCCATCACCTGCGGCCACTCGGTCGGCGAATACACCGCGCTGGCCTGCGTCAGCGGTGTCTTCGAACTGGAAGCGTTGCTGGAAGCCGTGTTCCATCGCGGGTCGAAGATGCACGACATCGTGCCGCGTGACGAGCTGGGCCGCTCCAACTACCGCCTGGCCGCGATCCGGCCCTCGCAGATCGACCTGCCGGACGACGAGGTCACCGCGTTCGTCGCCCAGATCGCCGAGCGCACCGGTGAGTTTTTGGAGATCGTCAACTTCAACCTGCGTGGTTCGCAGTACGCCATCGCCGGTACCGTGCGGGGCCTCAAAGAGCTGGAGGCCGAGGTAGAGCGGCGCCGCGAAATCACCGGCGGCAAGCGCTCTTTCATCCTGGTGCCAGGCATCGACGTGCCGTTCCACTCGCGGGTGCTGCGCGTCGGGGTGGACGAATTCCGGCGGTCGCTGGAACGGCTGATGCCGCGCGACAAGGATCCCAAGGTGATCCTGGGCCGCTACATCCCCAACCTGGTGCCGCGGCCGTTCACGCTGGATCGCGACTTCATCCAGGAGATCCGCGACCTGGTTCCCGCCGAACCGCTCGACGAAATCCTCGCCGACTATGACACCTGGCGCAACGAGCGGCCCCGCGACCTGGCCCGTAAGGTCCTGATCGAGCTGCTGGCCTGGCAGTTCGCCAGCCCGGTGCGCTGGATCGAGACCCAGGACCTGTTGTTCATCGAGGAAGCCGCCGGCGGCCTGGGCGTGGAGCGCTTCGTCGAGATCGGCGTGAAGACAGCGCCGACCGTCGCGGGTCTGGCCACCAACACCCTCAAGTTGCCCGAATACGCGCACAGCACAGTGGAAGTGCTCAATGCCGAGCGGGATGCCTCGGTGCTGTTCGCTACTGACACCGACCCGGAGCCGGAAGACGAACCGGTGGCCGATGAGCCCGGGACCGACGCGCCGGCGTCGGAAGCCGTTGCCGCCGCGCCGGTTCCCGCCACGGCACCGTCCGGAGGCCCGCGTCCCGAGGACATCGGTTTCGACGCCGCCGACGCCACCGTGGCGCTGATCGCGATCTCGGCCAAGATGCGCATCGACCAGATCGAGCCGCTGGACTCCATCGAGTCGATCACCGACGGCGCGTCGTCGCGGCGCAACCAGCTGCTGGTGGACCTGGGTTCTGAGCTGAACCTGGGTGCCATCGACGGCGCCGCCGAGGCCGACCTGGCCGGGCTGCGCGCCCAGGTCACCAAGCTGGCCCGCACCTACAAGCCTTATGGCCCAGTGCTTTCCGATGCGATCAACGACCAGTTGCGTACCGTGCTGGGCCCCTCGGGCAAGCGCCCCGGCGCCATCGCCGAACGGGTCACCAAGACCTGGGAGTTGGGCGAGGGTTGGGCCAAGCACGTGACCGTCGAGGTGGCGCTGGGTACCCGCGAGGGCACCAGTGTCCGTGGCGGCGCCATGGGCCATCTGCACGAGGGTGCGTTGGCCGACGCGGCGTCGGTCGACAAGGTCATCGACGCGGCAGTGGCTGCGGTCGCCGCCCGTCGGGGCGTGTCGGTGTCGCTGCCCTCGGCTGGCGGTGGCGGTGGCGCGACCGTCGACGCGGCCGCACTGAGCGAGTTCACCGACCAGATCACCGGTCGGGACGGGGTGCTGGCTTCAGCTGCCCGGTTGGTGCTGGGGCAGTTGGGTCTTGACGACCCGGTCGCCGTGTCGCCGACAACCACCGACGCCGAACTCATCGACCTGGTCACCACCGAATTGGGTGCGGACTGGCCACGTTTGGTGGCGCCGGCGTTCGACGGGAAGAAGGCCGTCGTCTTCGACGACCGCTGGGCCAGCGCCCGCGAGGACCTGGTCAAGCTGTGGCTGACCGACGAAGGTGACATCGACGCCGACTGGGTTCGGCTCTCGGAGCGTTTCGAAGGTGCCGGTCACGTGGTGGCGACCCAGGCCACCTGGTGGCAGGGCAAGTCGCTGGCCGCGGGCCGTCAGGTCCACGCCTCGCTGTACGGCAGGATCGCCGCCGGTGCCGAGAACCCGGACCCCGGTCCCTACAGCAGCGAAATCGCCGTGGTGACAGGTGCTTCCAAGGGATCGATCGCCGCGTCGGTGGCCGCGCGACTGCTTGACGGCGGCGCGACGGTGATCGCGACCACCTCGAAGCTCAACGACGAACGGCTGGCGTTCTACCGCACCCTCTACCGTGATCACGCACGCTACGGCGCGACGCTGTGGGTGGTGCCGGCCAATATGGCGTCCTACTCCGACATCGACGCGCTGGTCGAATGGGTCGGCACCGAGCAGATCGAAAGCCTTGGGCCGCAATCGATTCACCTCAAGGACGCGCAGACTCCCACGCTGCTGTTCCCGTTCGCAGCGCCGCGGGTGGTCGGTGACCTCTCCGAGGTCGGGGCCCGCGCCGAGATGGAGATGAAGGTGCTGCTGTGGGCGGCGCAACGACTCATCAGCGGGCTGTCGAAGATCGGTGCCGAGCGCGACATCGCCTCCCGGTTGCACGTGGTGCTGCCCGGTTCACCCAACCGCGGAATGTTCGGCGGTGACGGCGCTTACGGTGAAGCCAAGTCGGCGCTGGACGCCGTGGTGAGCCGCTGGCACGCCGAAACCTCGTGGGCCGAACGGGTCAGCCTGGCGCACGCGCTGATCGGCTGGACCCGGGGTACCGGGTTGATGGGTCACAACGACGCGATCGTCACCGCCGTCGAGCAGGCCGGTGTCACCACCTATTCGACCGACGAGATGGCGGCGATGTTGCTCGGCCTGTGCGACGTGGAATCCAAAGTCGCCGCGTCGAGTTCGCCGATCAACGCCGACTTCACCGGCGGGCTGGCCGACGTCGAGCTGGACATGGCGGAGCTGGCCGCCAAGGCGCGCGAGGAGATGACCTCGGAGTCCGCCCCTGCCGACGACGCGCCGGCCGAGGGGACCATTGCCGCGCTGCCGTCGCCGCCCCGCGGGTACCGCCCGGCACCGCCGCCGGACTGGGACGACCTCGCCGTCGACCCGGCCGACCTGGTGGTGATCGTCGGCGGCGCCGAACTCGGGCCGTACGGATCGTCGCGCACCCGCTTCGAGATGGAGGTCGAAAACGAGCTGTCGGCGGCCGGTGTGTTGGAGCTGGCCTGGACCACCGGGTTGATCCGCTGGGAAGAGGACCCCCAACCTGGTTGGTACGACACGCAATCCGGCGATCTGGTGGACGAATCCGAACTGGTCGAGCGCTACCACGACACCGTGGTGGAGCGCTGCGGTATCCGCGAGTTCGTCGACGACGGTGCGATCGACCCCGACCACGCGTCGCCGCTGCTGGTGTCGGTCTTCCTGGACAAGGACTTCACCTTCGTGGTGTCCTCCGAAGCCGAGGCCCGAGCGTTCGCCGAGTTCGATCCCGAGCACACGGTGATCCGGCCGGCGCCCGACTCCGGCGACTGGCAGGTCACCCGCAAAGCCGGCACGGAGGTCCGGGTACCCCGCAAGACCAAGTTGTCGCGAGTGGTCGGGGCGCAGATCCCGACCGGCTTCGACCCGACGGTGTGGGGCATCAGCCCGGACATGGCCAACTCGATCGACCGGGTGGCGCTGTGGAACATCGTCACCACCGTGGACGCGTTCCTGTCCGCCGGGTTCTCCCCGGCCGAGGTGATGCGCTACGTGCACCCGAGCCTGGTGGCCAGCACTCAGGGCACCGGCATGGGCGGCATGACGTCGATGCAGACCATGTATCACGGGAACCTGCTGGGCCGAAACAAGCCGAACGACATCCTGCAGGAAGTGCTGCCGAATGTTGTTGCCGCACACGTCATTCAGTCCTATGTCGGCAGCTACGGCTCGATGATCCACCCGGTCGCGGCTTGCGCGACGGCCGCAGTTTCGGTCGAGGAGGGCGTCGACAAGATCCGGCTGGGCAAGGCCGAGTTGGTGGTCGCCGGCGGCCTGGACGACCTCACGCTGGAAGCCATCATCGGCTTCGGTGACATGGCGGCCACCGCCGACACCTCGATGATGCGTGGTCGCGGTATCGACGACGCGAAGTTCTCCCGGCCCAACGACCGGCGTCGGCTGGGCTTCGTCGAGGCTCAGGGTGGCGGCACCATCCTGCTGGCCCGCGGCGACCTGGCGCTGCGGATGGGGCTGCCGGTGCTGGCGGTGGTCGCCTATGCGCAGTCCTTCGGCGACGGGGTGCACACGTCGATCCCGGCTCCCGGGCTGGGCGCCTTGGGCGCCGGCCGCGGCGGCAGAGACTCCGCCCTGGCACGGGCGCTGGCGAAACTGGGCGTCACTGCCGACGACATCGCGGTGATCTCCAAGCACGACACGTCGACGTTGGCCAACGATCCGAACGAGACCGAGTTGCATGAGCGGCTCGCCGACTCGCTGGGTCGCTCCGAAGGTGCGCCGCTGTTCGTGGTGTCGCAGAAGAGCCTGACCGGTCACGCCAAGGGCGGCGCGGCGGTGTTCCAGATGATGGGGATGTGCCAGATGCTGCGCGACGGCGTGATTCCGCCGAACCGCAGTTTGGACTGCGTCGACGACGAGTTGGCCGGTTCGGCGCACTTCGTCTGGTTGCGCGACGCACTGCGCTTGGGTGACAAGTTCCCGCTCAAGGCCGGGCTGCTCACCAGCCTCGGGTTCGGCCACGTGTCGGGTCTGGTCGCGCTGGTCCACCCGCAGGCGTTCATCGCGGCGCTGGAACCCGGGCAGCGGGCGGACTACCAGCGCCGCGCCGAGTCCCGGCTGTTGGCCGGCCAACGGCGGCTGGCATCAGCCATTGCCGGCGGCGAGCCGATGTATCAGCGGCCGCCGGACCGCCGTTTCGACCACGACGGACCGGAGAAGCCGCAGGAGGCGGCGATGCTGCTGAATACCGCATCCCGGTTGGGCGCGGACGGGGCGTACCAGGTCGTCGCGGATTGATCCGATAGCCTCACCACCCATGGGCATCGTCGGAATCGGGATTGATCTTGTCTCCATTCCTGATTTCGCCGAGCAGGTCGACCAGCCGGGCACGGTGTTCGCCGAGACCTTCACCCCGGGTGAGCGTCGCGACGCCTCCGACAAGAGTTCGTCGGCGGCGCGGCACCTGGCCGCCCGATGGGCGGCCAAGGAGGCGGTGATCAAGGCCTGGTCTGGTTCGCGGTTCGCGCAGCGGCCGGTGTTGCCCGAGGACATCCACCGCGACATCGAGGTGGTCACCGACATGTGGGGCCGCCCGCGGGTCCGGCTCAGTGGCGAAATCGCCAAGCACCTGGCCGACGTGACGATCCACGTGTCGTTGACCCACGAGGCGGACACGGCGGCCGCGGTGGCGATCCTCGAGGCGCCCTAGGCCCCGCTTCTGCGCGAGCAGACACAGAATCGCATCACGCGACCCGATTGAATGCGATTCTGTGTCTGCTCGCGGGGGGTGGTGAGCGTTGTGGCCATGCTGCAGCGGACGGTTCGCACGGAGAAGCTATTGCACATGCGTCGGGTTGCGAGTTACCATCCGACACGTACAACCTACTCCGCAGTAAGTTACTCGCTAGTTCGACCAAAGTACCGTGTCGAAGGGTCTGAGATGTGCAACCGTTGCCCGGTGAACCCGTTCGTCGCGGGCGAGACACCGCACTGGCGTGCCGCGTCACCGCCCTGAACAGTTGTCGCTCGGGCCGCGCGCCTGACGAATTCACTGCTGGCGGCAGCACCTAGTTAGTTCGGTCCCCGAACGGCCGAGTTGCATGCGATTTGGTTAATGTTGCGCTCTGAATCCGGCGGATTCAGGGCTATTAAAGGTACCCGGATTTCAGCTATTTAGTAGAGCAAAATATGCTGTGAATTTCCTATGATACTTGACCCGATGTAGAAACAAGTGTTTAGTTTCGGAGTTGTACGGATGACCAGGGGTCATACCGGGCCTAGTCAAAGGAGACTGATATGTCGTATGTAGTGGCGATACCCGAACTCGTGCAGGCGTCGGCCAACGACCTTGCGGGTATCCAGTCAGCGCTGACCGAGGCCGCTGCGTCGGCTGCGACTGCGACCACTTCGGTGCTGCCCGCGGGCGCCGACGAGATTTCCGCGGCAATTGCTCAACTATTCGGCTCGCACGGGACAGAGTTCCAAGCAATCAGCAAGCAGCTCAATGCGTTTCATGCAAAATTCGCAGATCTGGTGGGTGCGAGCGCAGCGCAATACACTGCCGCTGAGGCCGCTGCGCAGTCGCTGCTCGGCGGGGTCAGCGCCGCCGCGGGAGCGTCTCCCCTGGAGGCGATTGCAACATTCGCTGGCGAGGTGGCGGCGCCGTACCAGGCGTTGTCGACGAATACCGCAGCGAACTTGCAGAGCCTGACTCGTGCCGTCTCGGCGAACCCGATGCCATTCCTACGGCAATTCATTGCCAATCAGGCCAGCTACCTGCAGACCATTAGTACCGGATTCGCCAGCGCCATACAGAACCTGCCCGCAACGCTGGAGAACCTACCGGTGGTAATTCACAACGCGCTCTCGGGTCTGGCTGATTTCCAGCCCGGTGCGCTGGCCCAAGGGTTCATTAATAACCAGATAGGCTATTTCAACACGATTTCGACGTCGTTGACAGCTGCCGCGCGCGACTTCGGCACCGGCGTGCAGGCCTTCCCGGCCAGTCTGCAGGCGGCTGGTCAGGCGTTGGCGGCGGGCGACTACACCAGCGCGGCGAACACTCTGGCAACAGGGTTCCTGGCGCCGTTCTTCACCGGCTTCAGCAGTGTGGTCCTGCCCACCGGTGTGGTAGTCGTCTCGCCGGTGGGTGCAGTCGGCGATCTCGGACCGATCTTCACCATCCCTGGGCAGATGGCACAGAACTTCACCAACCTGCTGCCGGTCGGTTCGATTCCCGCAGCGATATCGCAGAACGCCACCAACCTCATCACCACCATGACCGATGTCACTCAGTCGATCGACCTGGTAGCACCTACGCTCCCGCTGCATGTGGGCCTGCCGCTTGTGTTGGCGATTGACGCGATAGGTCCAGTGGTCACCACAGGTGCTGCGGCCCAGTCGAGTCTGGTGGCGGTCACGACCGCCCTCCAGGCGCGCAACATTCCGGGAGCGGCGGCGTCGCTGCTCGGCGCGCCGGCGGTGATTGCCAACGGGTTCTTGAACGGGCAATCGATGCTGACGCTCAATGTTCCGGTGGACATTGGTTTGGGAGTGCCGCTCAACACCTCGACCGGTCTGCCGTTGGGTGGACTGCTCACGCCGTTACAGGGCGGTCAATTGACACTCATAGAGGGCATCGATCCCTCGCCGCTCGGCGGCGCGCAGTTCGGCGGCATCATTCCGGGGCTGCTGAGCTACCTGCCACAGCAGCTGGCGCAAGCCATCGGGGCGGGGCCGCTCGCGTAACCGGTTGGCGCCCCGCCGAATTGCACTCTGTTCGGCGGGGCCCCGTGCGTTTCAGGTGCGTTGGTCTACGCCGGCCAGGCTGCGGGCATAGCCGGCGCCCATACCCAGCAACACCAGACCCACGATGATGAACGCCGCCACCCGAAAGATGCCGTCCAACGTGGCGAGGTCGAACAGGAACAACTTGGCGGTGGCTGCCGCGGTCAGCGCCAACCCTGCCGTGATCGCCTCGCTACGGTGGTCATGTCCAGACCGCAGGGCATACACGAAAAGCGCTGCCGCCATGCCGATCCAGCAGATGGTGGCCGCCATGTGCCCGGCCAGGAATCCGCCTCCGGTGCCACCGATCAGAACACCCGCAGTCACGGTGAACGCGGTCACGGCGTAGCCCACCGCTGCCGCCGCGATCGCGAGTAGTAGGCCCGCGCAGTCGGAGTTGAGGAAGACCCGGGTCAGCACGGATGCCAGAGCAACCACCAGCAGGCTGGCTGCCAGGGTGGACACCGCAACCGACGGCGGCGTCGTGCTGGCCCGCACCAAGGCCGTCAGCGGTGCGTAATGGTAGAACCACCCCGCCCCAATGGTGCCGAATCCTGTTGCAGCCCAGCGTGCTACGTCATTCCGACGACCGGCGATCGCAACCACGATAGCCAGTGCGAGCAGTAGCGGGCCCGCGACGTAGCCGTCGAACGCAACGGTGACGGCCACCAGTGCCGCGATCGCCGACCAGGCCGACCAGATCTGGCTGACGATGCGGGGGTGGTCGCCCAGCAATGTGACGGTGAGCATCGCGGCCGCCACCGCGGCGGAAAGAACCGCTGCCAGAACGTGATTCACTCCGACTGCGCTGGCCAGCACCGGCAAGGTACCGGCGGCGGTCAACAGTGCCAGTGCGGTCGCGTTGGTGGTGCTGGGCAGCAGCACCACGCCGCCGACGAAGGCGAGTGCCGCCGCCACTCCGCATGCTCCGCCGACCAACCAGGCGTTGTCGTGGTCGTTGACCGCGACCAGTGCGAGGAGTAACGGCAGCGTCGTCGCCGCGGTGCGGGCGGTGTGCATCCAGATCCAGTCCTTGCCCAACTGCACCGGCAACGCGGCCGCCGACAGCGCCAACATGAAGCTGACCAGGAGCAGGTCGATACCGCGGGTGAGGACGGGAGCCAGGCCGATCAGTGGGATCAGCACCAGCAGCGCGAGATGCTCGGAACCCCACCGTCGCGACACAGCCAGACCCGCGCCACCCACGACGGCGGCCAGTACCAGTCCCAGCGACGCGGGGACCCACTTGTAGATGGTGACGACCGCGATCACATCCAGGTATGCCGCGGCAATACCGGTGGCGGCCAGGGCGATCGCACCGATCCGGCCGCCCGGGCGGCTACGCAATCGGGCAGCGACGCCGACGAGCGCGAGCGCCAGTGCGCTGCCGCCGGCCACCCGGATCTCCGGTCGTAACAGTCCGGCCTGCGCGGCCAGCACGAGCAGCAGCACCACGCCGATCAGCGTGACAGCTACACCGGCGACGGCCAGAACCTTGCCGATCCAACCGGATTCGGCCGTGTCCGGGCTGGCCGGGGCGACGGGCCGCGGGGGAGTGGGCGGGGCGGACGGCACGGGTTTGGGTTGACGCGGTGGGCGCGGTGGGCGCGGTGCGACTGTCGCCGGCCGCCAGGATTGGTAGTAGTGCTGCCAGTATGTGCCGGCTTGGTGCGGCGGGGCGACGGGAGCCGGCGCGACGGGCGGCGGGACGTAACGCGGTGCCGGCGGGACGGCGGTTTCCGGCGGCGTGGACGCGGGGGCGGAGATCAGTTGATCCAGCTGACTGAGCTCACCGGAAACTCGCGACATCTGCCGGGCGAGAGAGTCGAATTCTTGCGACAGCCGACTGATCACAGCCTGATGCGGTTGGGTCATGGTGACCCACCCTGCCGGGGATACCCCGGTGGTCGGATGAGTAGGACTACCCGAATCCGGTCATTGATCGAGCCCGTGCTCGATGGCGTAGCGCGTCAGCTCCACCCGGTTAGCCACCTGCAGTTTGCGGAAGGTGGCCTGCACGTGGTTTTCCACCGTCCGGTGGCTCAACGATATTTTTTCGGCAATCTGCTTGGCGGACATACCCTTTGCGACGAAGCGCAGTACTTCGGTCTCCCGCTCGGTCAGGCTGGGTCCCGCCGGCTCGGATTGCGGGCGCTGCGCGATGCGCCGGTATTCACCCAGCACCAGTCCGGCCAGACTCGGGGTGAACACCGCCCGTCCGGCCACGGTGGCCCGCACGGCATCGGCCAGTTCGGCCTTGGAGGCACTCTTGACCAGGTAGCCCGTCGCCCCCGCCTTGACCGCTTCCAGCACGTCGTCGCGTTCGTCGGAGGCCGAGAGCACCAGTACCCGGCTGTCGGGTGACACTTCAAGGACTTCCATCGTCGCCTGCACACCGTCGCCGTCGGACAGGCGCATGTCCATCACCACCACGTCCGGTTTGACCACCGCCGCCCGGCGGCGCGCCGACGCCACGCCCTCAGCGGTAGCAACCACGTTGAACCCGTCGTCTGCGAGGTCCCGGGCGACCGCGTCGCGCCAGATCGGGTGATCGTCGACCACCATCACCGTAGGTGCCGCATCCTCAGCCATGCCGTCCCTCTCCCCGTGGCACTCTCAGTTCCCATTCGGTACCGTCACCCGGCCCGGTGGTCAGCTCGGCGCTGCCGCCCAACGCTTCCAACCGCCCGATGATCGACTTCACGATCCCGACGTGTCCCTGACTGACCGCTTCCTCCAGCCGTCCAGGTGCGATGCCCACTCCGTCGTCGCGAATGCTGACCGCGACCTCGTCGCCGAGGTCCTCCAGCAGCACGAAGGTGCGAGCCTCCGGACCGGCGTGCAGCCGTACGTTGTCCAGCGCGTTGCCGACCGCGGCATCCAGTTCGCCGGCCACGGCACTGTCCAGGGTCACCGGGGTTCCCGGCAGGCTCATCGACACGTGGTCGCACTCCCGGCAGCGCAGCAGCGCACGCAAATCGACCGTCGCCTCCGACTCGCGCTGCATGTCGGTGGAGGTGACCCACTTGCGCAGCGCGCGTTCCTGTTCGCCGGCAAGTCTGGCGAGTTCGGCTGTGGCACCGCCAATTTCGTGCCCCCGCTTGGCGACCAGCGCGAGCACCTGGACGACGCCGTCGTGGACCTGGCGGGACAGCCGCTCGCGTTCTTCCACCGCAGCGGACAGACGGGCCGCCCGCTGCAATTCTTCATGGGCGCGGCGCGCGGTCCGAGCCGCCAGACCTATGGCCAGCCCGACAGCCAGCTCGACGATGATAGTGGCGTTGCGTCCAAAGTTGACGTTGAGGTAGCCCTTGACGAATTCGCTGGTCGCCGCCACAGCCAGGCCGGTCAGCATGCCGCCGGCCGGTCCGAACTGCAGCGCCGCCGAGATAGTGGCGTTGCTGGCCCACAAGGTCGTGGGCCAGGTCTGGTTGTTGTGCGCCCACTGGCCGGACGCAACGACCTCGGTCGACAGCATCAGCATCACGACCACCACGAGTTCGGCGATCACCCAGGCCGGGCGACGGCCGAACCCGCGCAGGTAGGCGACCGAACACGCCACGCTCCACCCGATCAACACCGCGAACAGCGTCCAACCCAGCGCCGGATGGCGCAGATCCGCGCTGACCGCGATGTGGAAACCCAGCGCGTACAGGCAGCTCAACAGCCGGAACAGTTGCGCGGCCCGCCACAGTGGGGTGGTGGGATCGGGCCCGTCGGTGCTCACCCGGCAAGCCTAGAGCGGGCCGAGGGGTCAGTCGGTCCTGCCGTGCCCTCGCCCGCCGATGATCACTGGTCACACGACTCACCTCACGTCAGTGACACGGGCATGGCTAGCCTCGGAACCATGACTGATCTGGTGGAGCGGGTGCGCGCGGTGCTGCCTTCGGTGCGGCGCGACCTCGAGGATCTGGTACGCATCGATTCGGTGTGGGCCGACCCGGCCCGGCGCGACCAGGTGCACCGCAGCGCACAGGCGGTATCAGACCTGTTGTCGCAGGCTGGTTTTGGCGATGTGCGGATTGTCAGCGAAGGCGGTGCCCCCGCCGTGATCGCGCATCATCCCGTTCCGCCCGGGGCGCCTACGGTGCTGTTGTACGCCCACCATGATGTGCAACCCGAGGGCGACCGCGGGCAGTGGCACTCGCCGCCGTTCGAGCCGACCGAGCGGGACGGACGCCTCTATGGACGCGGCACCGCCGACGACAAAGCAGGCATCGCAACACATTTGGCCGCGTTCCGGGCGCATGGCGGTCAACCGCCGGTGGGCGTGACGGTGTTCGTGGAAGGTGAGGAGGAGTCGGGGTCGCCGTCGCTGGGGCAATTGCTGGCCGCCCACCGCGACGAGCTGGCCGCCGACGTGATTGTGATCGCCGACTCGGACAACTGGAGTACCGAGGTGCCGGCGCTGACGGTGTCGTTGCGGGGGATGGCGGACTGCGTGGTGGAGGTCGCCACCCTCGACCACGGCCTGCACTCCGGGTTGTGGGGCGGCGTGATTCCCGACGCGCTGAGCGTGCTGGTGCGCCTGTTGGCCAGCCTGCACGACGACGACGGCAATGTGGCCGTCGAAGGTCTGCACCAGACCGACATCACCGGCTTGAACTACCCCGACTATCCGCCGGAGCGGGCCCGCACCGACTCGGGCCTGCTGGACGGGGTGAGCGAGATCGGGTCCGGGTCGGTGCCGCAGCGATTGTGGGCCAAGCCCGCGATCACCGTAATCGGTATCGACACCACATCCATTGCTGCAGCGTCGAATACGCTGATTCCGCGGGCGAAAGCCAAGATCAGCATCCGGGTGGCGCCCGGCGGTGATGCGAGAGCGCACCTGGACTCGGTCGAAGCCCACCTCAAGCGGCACGCTCCCTGGGGCGCGCACGTCAGCGTGACTCGCGGCGAAATCGGCCAGCCCTACGCGATCGAGGCCAGCGGACCGGTGTACGACGCGGCGCGGGCGGCGTTCCGCCAGGCGTGGGGTACCGATCCCATCGACATGGGCATGGGTGGGTCGATCCCGTTCATCGCCGAGTTCGCCGAGGCGTTCCCACAAGCCAAGATTCTGGTCACCGGGGTGGAGGATCCGGGCACCCAGGCGCACAGCGTCAACGAGAGCCTGCACCTGGGCGTGCTGGAGCGGGCGGCGATCGCGGAAGCGTTACTGCTGGCGAACTTAGCTCCGGACCGCTAACCGCGAGACGCGGGAATTTCCGCGCAGCTGTGTGCAGGCGAGTTCGGTTGATCGCCAACCTAATTCGGTGGCGCTTCGGGTTGGAAGGGTGTGTACCACCACCAGTCGGCGCGTTCGCCGAGGGGTCCTTGGCAGGGTGGGACATCCGGTGGTGGTGTGGTGGGGGGTCGGGCCAGTGATCCGGGTGGGAGGGGGTGTCCGTCGTCGTCGGTGACGATGAGGTTCTCGGCGGTGCCGGTGATGGTGATCCCGCCCTGGTGATGTAGGCGGTGGTGGTAGGGGCAGACCAGGGCCAGGTTGGTCAGTTCGGTGGGGCCGCCGTCTTCCCAGTGCCGCAGGTGGTGGGCGTGCAGGCCGCGGGTGGCTCCGCAGCCGGGCACCACACAGCAGCGGTCGCGGTGTTCCAGGGCGCGGCGTAGCCGGCGGTTGATCTGGCGGGTCTGCCGGCCGGTGCCGATGAGCTGCCCGTCGCGTTGGAACCAGGCCTCGAAGGTGGCATCGCAGGTCAGGTACTGGCGGTCGGCGTCGGTGAGCAGCGGACCCAGATGCAGCGCCGCGGCGCGCTTGTCGACGTCGAGGTGCACCGCCACGGTGGTGCGCTGCCCGTGCGGGCGGCGGGCGACCTCGGTGTCCCAGCCGGCCTCGACCAGGCTCATGAACCCATCCACAGTGGTGGGCAGGGGCGGCGCGCTGGGCGCGTCGTCCTCGCCGTGGTCGCGTTTCCACGTCGCGACCAGCGCATCGAGATGAGCCTGCAACGCGGTGTCGAACACCGCGGCCTCGATGTGCGGCAACGTGATCCACCACGTGGTCGTGTGTTCATCGCAGGTCTTGGTGATCCGCCGCCGCGGCTCGGGGGCGGGCCCGGGATCAGCTCGGGGTTCGAGCTTGACCGCGGTACGCAACTGGGTGACCGTGGCCACCGCCGCCAACTCCACATAATGCTCATCAGACCCGTCCGCGGCGTGCTGGGCGATCACCCCCACCTGATCCAGCGACAACCGGCCCTCGCGCATGCCGGCCGCACACCGCGGGAACTGCTCCAGTCGCCCGGCGATCGCCGCCACCGTCTGGGCGTTGGCCGGCGACACCCCGGTCTTCCAGGCCACCATCGATGCCAGCGACCGACACCCGGTCATCCCCCACAACTGCTTACGGTCCACCTCAGCAGCGATCTCCACGATGCGCCCATCGATGGCATTACGCTGACCCGTCAGCTCCGCCAACTCCTCAAACAACACCTCCAAGCGCTCCTTGGGCATCAACCCGACAGGCTCAGCAACAGCGGCGGCAAACACAACACCATCACAGCACCGGGGTACGACAACTCCCGGCCGCCGGGGAAGGCTCGATCGGGCCTAAACCGACAAGTCCCGCCGCAGCTTCGCCACGTGCCCGGTGGCCTTCACGTTGTACTGCGCGATCTCGATCTTGCCCTTGTCGTCGACGACGAAAGTGGACCGGATGACGCCGGTGACCGTCTTGCCGTACATCTTCTTCTCCCCGAAGGCGCCGTAGGCCGCCAGCACCTCGCGCTCGGGGTCCGACAGCAGCGGGAACGTCAAGTTCTCCGCATCGCGGAACTTCGCCAGTTTCTCCGGCTTGTCGGGGGAGATGCCGACGACGTCGAGGCCGGCCCCGTTCAACTCAGCCAGACTGTCCCGGAAGTCGCACGCCTGCTTGGTGCAGCCGGGCGTGGAAGCCGCCGGGTAGAAGTACACGACGACGCGGCGGCCCTTGTAGTCCGACAGCGACACCGTGTTGCCGTCAGCGTCGGGCAGGCTGAAAGCGGGCGCTGGGTCGCCGGGTGCCAGTCGTGTGGTCTCGGTCAAAGTGCATCCCTTTCTCGTCGCCGAAGCGTCGGCACTAGGGTAGTTGGTCAGTGCATCAGCTTGATTTGGAGGACAGACACGTGGCGGACCGCGATCCCGACACCATCAAGAAGGAGATCGATGTCGCCCGCGAGCAGTTGGCTGCCACGGTCGACTCGCTTGCTGAGCGGGCCAACCCGCGCCGCCTGGCCGACGACGTCAAAGCCAAGGTGTTCGAGTTCCTCAACAAGCCCATCGTGACGGTGTCACTGACCGGGGCCGGCGTCGTCGCCGTCATCGTGGTGATCCACAGGATCAGGAACCGCTGACCCGCTCAACGCGTGGAGTAACCGCCGTTGGCGAAGATGGTCTGTCCGTTGATCCACCAACCGTCGCTGACCAGGAAGCGGATCAGCGCCACGATATCGTCCGGATCGGTCAAACCTGTCCTGGTGAATTTCGACAAATCGGCCGCCGTCTGGTTGAACTTCGCCGACTCATCGGTTTCCTGCCCGTAGAAGAAGGGCGTCTCCATCGGTCCGGGTGCGACGGCGACCACCGAGATACCACGTTCCCCGAACTCCTTGGAGGCCGCGCGGGTGAAGTGTTCGACGGGGCTCTTGGAGCCGGCATAGATCGAGTACAACCCTGTGTAAGCAGCCAGTAGCGAAGTGACCACGGTGACCAATTTGCCCTGGTCCGTGAGATGCTTGCCCGCCTCCTGGATGAAGAAGAACGCGGCTTTGGAATTGACGGCGAAGATCGTGTCGTAGTCGTTCTCGGTGATGTCGGCGATCGGCTTCTTGATCACCATCCCGGCGGTGTTGACCGCGATGTCGATCGTCCCCAGGGCGGCCTTGGCGTCGTCGAACAGCGACGACACCGCTGCGGCCGAGGTCAGGTCGCCCCGGAAGGCATAGGCCTCGGGTCCGGCGTCGGTGATGGCAGCGACCGTCTGGTCCGCGGCTGCTCTGGTGGCGTCGCTGTTGTAGTGAATCGCAATGGCTTTGACGCCGCGAGTCGCCAGATCGCGGGCGAGCAGTCCGCCCAGATTCTTGGCGCCGCCGGCGATCAGCACTGTCTTACCGTTCAGGCTGTGGTTGCTCATGACGCGAAACTATGTCGGCGGATATACAAATCGCCAACAGTGTTTAATGGTCGGATGACAACCGGAAGTTGTCCATGGTGAGGGGTTGGCGGTGTCGGACCACCATGCACCATTAGACCTGTACCGGCTGTCCCAGTTCATCGCGGTGACCCAACACGAGAATCTGACCGCCGCCGCCCAGCGGCTTCATCTCACTCAGCAGGCATTGAGTACGGCCATGCGCCAACTCGAGCACGCTATCGGCGTCAGCCTGTTCGACCGTCGCGGCCGGCGACTGCAGCTGACCCCGGCCGGGCAGAAGCTGCGCGAGGGTGCACCGTTGCTGTTGGCTGCCGCCGCCGCACTCACCGACGCCACGCGGCAGGTGGCCGCCGGCCGTCAGCCGCCCTTCGTCGTCGGACATACCCCGGCGATCACTGCCGAAGAGATCTTCACGATCATCGAACCGGTGCGCGCGGCGCTGCCGGAGGTCTCGGTGACGGCGCGACAGATGTTCCCCTCAGACATGCAGCAAGCCCTGCTCGATCGATCCATCGACGTGGGTCTGCGGCGCGGCGCCACCACGCCACCGGAGTTCGCCGGGGCGGTCATCGGTTACGACGAACTGCGGGTCGCGGTAGCAGCCGGTCACCCGTTGAGCAAGCAGACCAGCATCGCGCTCACCGACATCGCCGCCTACCCGTTGGTCGTGTGGGCACCGCCAACGTTCTCGTTCTATACGGACTTCCTCGTAGCAGCTTGTCGCCGTGCGGGTTTCGAGCCGACGGTGGTGGTCAACAAGATGCAGGGCACCCCGCCGGTCACCGCGGTCGTCGGCAACGACTACGTCGCATTGGTGACCGCGCCGGCGGGCCCGGCGTTACACGGTCGTGTCGAAGTGCGGGCCCTGGACGACCCGCCGCTAGTGCCCATTCAAGCGTTATGGTTGCCGCACACCACATCTGAGGCGCGGACCGCGCTGTTGGCGCGGCACTGAATCAGTGGCGCGCCACGAAAGTGCCCGGAGACCAGCGCCTTGAATCCTGCAATACCGTCGGCGGCGAACAGACCGGGCAGTTCGTGCCCCGGACCGGTCGACGCGTCGGTGACCAGGGCG
>NZ_JCALDW010000053.1:0-231 GCF_059813065.1 Mycobacterium sp. NGS24 | reverse complement strand
AACGGAATATCGATCGGCCCGACAGTGCCGGTGATGCTGCCATACGTTGTGTATCCCGGGCCGCCGAGTGTGAAGTGCAGCCGTGGTCCGCTGATCGTGATGGACGGAACGCTGATCGGACCGATGGTGCCGGACGTGCTGCTGAGAGCGCTCATGTCGATCGCCCCGATGTTGAACGGCAGGGTGGTGATGTCGAAGGTGCCACCGGCAATCGTCGTATTGACCGGGAAT
>NZ_JCALDW010000052.1:0-305 GCF_059813065.1 Mycobacterium sp. NGS24 | reverse complement strand
TGCCGTCAGATTGACTTGACCCAGCAGCGTCATCTGGATGGGCACCTGTATGTTCACCCCGGCCACGAGGTCCTTCAGGACGATCGGGTTGATGACGATGGGGGGTAAGGGTGGGGTCATCTGAACTCCCTCGAAATTGAGGGTGATAAGAAAGCTCACCGCTACGTCAACCGGGATACCGAACTGCGGGACGTAGATGGTGATCGGGTCGAACTGACCGGTGATGGGGATGGCCACGTTGGCACCCGCCACCAGATCGATCGGAATCGCCGGCAGATTGAGGGAAATGGTGATGCCGTCGAGCA
>NZ_JCALDW010000051.1:0-324 GCF_059813065.1 Mycobacterium sp. NGS24 | reverse complement strand
GCGCCGCCGGCGCCGCCCTGGCCGCCCTGGTTGCCCGGCGCCGGGGAGATGCCCGCCTTAGCCGGCGCTCCCGCAGCGCCACCGCCGCCGTTACCGCCTAGGCCGCCGTTGCCGCCGGTGCCGTGGGTTCCGCCAGCCCCGCCGTCGACTCGGGTGCCGGCCGCGCCGGCATCCCCGCCGGTGCCGCCCTGACCACCCTGACCACCCATACCGCCGCCGGTGGCGCCGGTGGTGGTGGTGCCGGTGTGGGTGCCACCCAGGCCGCCGCCACCACCTTGACCGCCGCTGCCGCCGTCACCGGCCTGCCCGCCGCCGACGCCGCCT
>NZ_JCALDW010000050.1:0-340 GCF_059813065.1 Mycobacterium sp. NGS24 | reverse complement strand
GTTTGACGGGTAGTTCGACGCGCACGTGGGTGCCGGTGGGTGCATCCAAGAACACGAACCTGCCCCCGGCGGCATCGACCCGGGCCCGGTGCGAAGCCAGACCGATATGGCCCTCCCCCAACCGCCGTGCCATGGTCTCGCCACTGACCCCCACCCCGTCGTCGAGAACCTCCAACACACAACACCCGTCGACATACTTCAACGTCACCCACGCATGCTCGGCCCGCGAATGATGCACCACATTGGACAACAACTCCCGCGCCACACCGAACACGATCGGATCCACCGCACTGCGCACCGGATAATCGATATCGGTACGCACCTCGATCCCCGACCGCTT